>JAFGTJ010000391.1 GCA_016934195.1 Anaerolineae bacterium
CGCTGGCCCCCGGTGATTATGTGCTGTTCGCGTTTGAGTACGCGCCCACTGCTGCCGGGGAACTCGATGCGCTGGCCGAGGCGGTGATGCGCGATGTGCTGGCTCACAACGCGATCCCGCTGACCATCAGCACCAACGCGCTCGGCGCATTCCACGCCCAGTCCGTGATCGAGCCGCTGCTGGACGATACCCTGCTGCTCGGTGCGCGCGGCCAGGGCGAAACTGAACTGGTATACGACCAGGACTACGTGACGCTGCGCTACCTGCCCGGTGAGGCGGTCGGGGTGCGGACGCTGCGCAGCACCAAGCGCGACAAGGACGGCAACTTGCAGGTTCATCCCGCGTTCCGGTACGATTTGCGCGGGGACGAAACTTCTCTGACCATTGGCGACATCGCGGCGGACCTCGCGCTGCTGGTCGTGATCGGGGAAGAATCGGGCGACGTGCGGACCTGGGCCGAGCAGTTGGACGACGTGCCGCTGCCCAAAGTGGCGCTGGTTGCCGCCGCGATTGAACCGCTGGCCGTGCCATATCTGCACGACGCGGCCTATACCGGGCTGTTGGCCGGGGTCCGCGACACGTATCGGTATAACAAGGCCCGCAATACCGCCTCGCGCGAGCCGTTTATCATGCCGGATAATGTGCCGGACTCGATCCCCAACCCGGAGGACGCGGCCTGGCACAGCATGACGCTCGGCGTGATCGCGGCGGCGGGGGTAATCGCGCTCGGCATGACCGTTAACCTGATGCGGGCACTCAGACGGAGGCGTCGGCGGTGACTCCTGAAAACCTTGATCTGATCGCCGGGTGGGTGTCGTTCACGCTCACCCTGATGATCCTCAGCTACCTGTTAGGCGACAACGTGCTGTACCGGACGGCGGTCCACATCCTGATCGGCGCGGCGGCGGGTTACGCGGCCATTGTGTCGGTCGAGAGCGTGCTGCTCCCCTGGCTGGACAGCACCTTATTGACCGAACGCGGCGACCGCGCGGCGGCGGTTGTCACCGCGCTGCGCGTGATGGGCACGGTCCCGCTGTTGATCGGCGCGCTGCTGTTGTTCAAATCCTCGCCGCGTTATGCTCCGGTCGGCGATCTGGGTCTGGCTTATATCATCGGGGCCGGGGTCGCGGTGGCGATTGTGGGCGCGGTGGCCGGAACCATCGCCCCGCTGGTCCGCGAGGCGGGCCGTTCCATCGAGGACGACGCGCTGGACGGACTCGTGATCGTGGGCGGCACGATCTGCACGCTGGTGTATTTCCAATACGTGGCCGGGGAACGCGGCGGCGAAACCCGGCGTCCGCGCGGTCTGCGGGCGCTGGCGCTGATCGGGCAGTTTTTCGTCACGCTGACGCTCGGCATCCTGTACGCCGGGGCGATCCTGACCAGTCTGGCGGTTTTCACCAATGTGATCCGCGAACAGTTAGAATTTATCCTCGACAAGGTAGGGGGTTGATGCCTGATGGCCGCAGAACACGTTAACTCCGTCCTGGTCGGTGATATGGGCAGCGTCCATACGCGGCTGGTGCTGATCGATCTGGTCGAAGGCCAGTACCGCCTGATCGCCTCGTCACGGGCGCGCACGACCGCCGCCCCGCCGTTGGGCAGCGCCAGCATTGGCCTGGAATTCGCGGCGCGGCACATGAGCGAATTGATCGGGCGCACCCTGATCAGCGAAGACTCCGAGAGCCTGTTTTACATGCCGGAATCCAGCGGACACGGCGTCGATGCGTTCCTGGCAACCAGCAGCGCCGGGCGTCCGATGCGCGCCTTTCTGGTGGGCGTCACGCCGGAAATCAGCATGGTGAGTGGGCGGCGCGTCCTGGGTGGCTCGTATATTTCGATTGTCGATACGCTGTGTCCCGACGATCAACGCAGCGAAGAGGAAAAGATCAACACGCTGCTGACCAACCAGCCGGACCTGATCCTGATCGTGGGCGGGACCGACGACGGCGCGGACGATATCCTGATCGAGCAGGTGGCGCTGGTCAAAACGGCGCTGTCGCTGATCCGCTACGGGACCATGCCGTCGGTGCTGTACGCGGGCAACCGCGCCTTGCAGCGGCGGGTGCGCGAACTGCTGGAGCCGCATACCGAAGTTTTTGTCGCTCAGAATGTGCGTCCCACCTTGCGCGATGAACGGTTATTCCCGGCGCAGATCGAACTGGCCTTTGCTTACGACGCCTATCGCAGCAAACCGGCGAGCGGCTTCCAGACGGTGGGCACGCAGAGTTCGGTCGGCGTGGTGCCGACCGCGCAGGGCATCATCAGCGCGCTGCGCTACATGGGCGAATTGCAGGAACAGGGTATCGGCCCGCTGTTTGTGGACGTGGGCAGCGCCAACAGCGCGATTGTGTCCACCGTCAACAAGCAGGTGCAGTTCGGCATTCGTACCGATCTCGGCGTCGGGCACAATCTGGTGAGCGCCTTTGAAGCCATCACGCTCGAACGCCTGCGGGATTGGCTCCCGTTCGACATTAGCGACGACGAGTTGTGGGATTACGCCCAAAACAAGCAGTTGCGCCCCGCCACCGTCCCGGCGACCACCGAAGAATTGATGATCGAGCAGGCCGCCGCCCGCGAGATTTTGCGTTTGCTGCAAGACGACGTGCGGCCCGCGTGGGAAACCGCCAGCGACCTGCTGCCCGATTTCCAGCCCATTATCGCGGCGGGCGCGGTCCTGACCGAAGCGCAGCACCCCGGCATTTCGGCGCTGCTGCTGCTGGATGCGCTGCAACCGGTCGGGCAGGTCGATCTGCGGCTGGACCCGCATAATTTAGTCTCGGCCCTGGGCGTGATCGCGTACCTCAAGCCGGTGATCACGGTGCAGGCGTTCGAGTCGGGCGGGCTGGTCAACCTGGGGACGGCGTTCTGCCCGTTGGGACGGGTGCGGCCCAGCCAGGACGCCATGCAGATTCGCATCCGGCTGGAAAACGGCCAGACCTTCGAGCGGACGGTGAAGGGCGGTGATATGTGGCTGGCGTCGATGTTGCCCGGCCTCAAGGCCCAGGTGACGGTCAAACTGGGGCGCGGCCTGACGATCAACGGCAAGCGGCGCATTAAAACCGTCGTGACGGCGGGCACCGCCGGGATTATTTTTGATGCGCGGGGACGTCCGTTTGTCCAGCCGCGCCCGCGTGATCGCGCCGCGCGCTTTATGGAGTGGCAGTTCGCCATGACCGGGCGCGAACGCCGTCCCGCGCTGCCTGTCGCCGCCACTGGCGCTGCCGCGCCCGATCAGCCCGGTGAGGCCGTTCCGCTGCCGAGCATGGACGATCTGACGGCGGAACCGTTGGATACCATGTTCGATCTGGACGAACTCGAATTCTAGGAGCAAACTCGATGCCGTATTATCCCGAAACAACGGTCGTCATGGGACTGGCGCGCATCACGCGCGAGCGGCGGCTGCCCCCCAATGCCGCGCCGCGCCCCAGCCATACCCTGCTCCCCGGTTCGACGGCGGAAGCGGTCAATACCGTGCTGGAAGGCGACATTTTCCGCGAATACCGGATTCTGGACGTGGCCGAGGAACTGCGACTGCGCCGTCCCAGCCCGGAGCAGTTGGCCGAGATCATCATGGTCAAGGAGGGCCAGCGCGCGCTGGTCGGCCAGGAATTGGCGCGGCGCGGCAGCGGGCGGCGGGCGCGGGTGCTGGCATCCCCGGCGGAAGGGCAGGTCGTGCTGGTAGACGGCAGCCGCATTATTTTACAATTGAGCGAGCGGACATTGGAGATCAAGGCGGGCATACCGGGCCGGGTCGAAGAAGCCGATTCGCGTTTTGTCCGGCTGACCGGCAACGGCGCGCTGATCCAGTGCGTATGGGGCAACGGCGGGTATGTGTATACGTCCTATAAATTTCTGCCGGAAGGCGGGTTCGTGGCGCTGAGCAAACAGGACCCGCGCATTTCGGAATACCGGCAGACGGTGCTGATCAGCCCGCAGCCGGTCGATAAGGGCGCGTTACTGGTCGCGCAGCAGCAGCAGATCGCGGGCGTCGTCGCGCCGAGCATGGCGTCCAACTTGCGCGAATTTGCATTGCAGCTTACATTCCCAGTATTGTTAACCGAAGGATTCGGCCAGCGCCGCCCGACGGCGTTGATTTACCGGCTGCTACAGGATAACATGGGGCGGCAGGCGTCGTTTAATGCCTCGGTCCCGGATCACTGGTCGCCGGATCGCCCGGAGATCATGATCCAACTGCCGTCCGAGGGTATTGTGCCCCGTACCCCAGCGTTGGACCAGCCGGTGCGGGTAGGTGCGCCGGTACGGATCACGCGCGCGCCCTGGGATGGGTTGGTTGGTGAAGTGGTGGAACTGCCCACCCAACCACAGCGCTTAGCGAATGGGCTGCGCCTGCCATGTGCGCGGGTGCGGCTGCCCGATGACCGGGTAGAATGGGTGGCTCTGGCAAACGTGGAACTGCTCGGCCAACCCGTGTAGCAAGTTTAGAAGTCATTGGTTGTTAGTTTTTAGTGATTGGTTCCAGGAATCCGGTGATCGCTCGGCAGGACGCATCATCAACTAAAAACCAAAAACTAACAACTCATAACTAATGACTACCAACTGAGAAACCTGGTCCCAGCGGATAGTGAGTCACGCCGCGACAGTGCGGAGGGAGATTTTTTATGGCTGATGATGATTTTTTCTTCCCAGATGATATGGATAACATCGATCTCGACGAGGAGCCGTCGTTCGATTTCGGTGAAGAGGAGCTGCTGCCACAGGACGACAGCGGCGGCGGCGGGACCAGCCGCACCTTTCTCATCCTGGGCGGGGTGATGATAATCGCGGTGGTCATCATTGTGATTTTACTGATCGTGTTTGCGTTGGGCGGCGACAGTCTCACCCCGAACCAGAAGACCAGCACGGCAGTAGCCGAAGCGAATGCCAGCGTGACGGTCGCTTATGGGCAGACACTCATCGCGATTGATAACATTTCCACCGCGACGGCGGCGGCGCTGGCGACCTTCAACGCCGAATCGACCGCGACCCAGTTCGCGTTTGAGACGCAGCAGGCCGAACTCGCCACCTCGTCCGCGCTGACGGCGACCGCCGATTTCTTTCTCGGACAAACGGCGACCGCTGTGGCATCCGAGCAAGCGGCGACTCAGCAGGTGCTGGACATGACGGCGACCGCCCAGGCGCTCACGGACCGGACGGTGAGCGGCCAGATCGTCAACCAGGCGGGGCAGGCGTTCGGTAACAGCATCGTGATCCTGTACCGTGACAACGGCGACGGCGAGTTTAATCCCCCGCCCACGCCGACCCCGGCAGCGACCGGTGGTTCCGGCGCGGGAACCGGCACGGGCGACTCCGGCGCGGTGCCCGGCGGCGGCCAACTGATCGAGTACGGTCAGGCGGTCCAGGCCACGCTGGAAACGGGCGGCGAAGCGCTGTGGACCTTTACCGGCGCGACGGGCCATACCGTGCTGATTGCGGCGGTTGCCAGCGACCCGGTGCAAATGGATATGTTCCTGGAATTGATCGGGCCGGACGGCACGCGCCTTGTCAGCGATGACGACAGCGGCGGCGAATCCGACGCGGCGATCATGGGCTTTGCGCTGCCGGGTGATGGCGAGTACACCATTCGCGTAACCTCGGTAGCGGCGGGCGGCGATTATACGCTCAGCCTCAGCCTCGGCCTGTCGGTCCCGAATAACCCGGTTCCCACTCAGGATACCGGCGCGGGCACCGATGATTCCGGCACCGGCACGGATAGTGGGACGGATAGCGATCTCGGCACGGATGCCGACACCGATACCATGAACACCGGCTGGAACGAATCGCACGTCCTGGCGCGGCCCGCGATGCAGGCCACTCCCACGCCCGAAGGGTCCGGCGATCAGGTGGTGGATCAGGTCCAGACCGACGCCGACGGTAACTTCGACTTTGGCGCGGTGGACCCCGGCATCTACTGGCTGGTGCTGGACTACGACTCGCTGCCCAATGACCTGAAAGCGATGGTCAATCCGGCAGACGCGCCGTTCGTGGTGATGGTGAACGTGCCGACCGGCGGCGCGCCGATCACGTTTACCATCCAGACCAGCACCGCGCCGACCATCACTCCTGGCGGTGAAACCGACACGCCGACCCCGGCCATCAGCGATACCCCCGGCACGCCGGGCCTGATGACGGCCACGCCGACCGAAGAACCGGGCGCGCTGCCTACAACCGGTTTCTTCTCCGATATTGGCGACTCGTCCAGCAATATCAAGGGATCGAGTGGGCTGGCGATCCTGGCGATTGCGGCGGCAGGGTTGGTCGCGGTGGTCTTCATCGCGCGCAAGCTGCGCACCTCGGCGTAAACCTCATCCTCTGAATCTCCCTCTCTAATCTGGTTGGAGAGGGGGACTTGTAGAGTCCGGCCTCATGCCCGCTCCCCCTCTCCATTTCAAATGGAGAGGGGGCTGGGGGGTGAGGCCGGTTTTCCAGCATATCGTACAAAATCCCCCGAAATTTCCCCACACCACGCCCACACATGGTATACTATCCTGGGTGGTTTTGGTTGCCCGTTCTTATGCCGACTTATGCCGATCTGCCAGATGGAAAAATGCCCGTTCCCATGTCCCCACATACACGTTTGACCCGGTATCGTTCGCATGACGTGCTCGCTATACTGGAATTTCTCGCCAACGGCCAACCGGTCACAGTGGTCGGGTTGAGCAATTTCGGCAAATCCACCCTGCTCCGGCAAATGATCGTGCCTTCCGTTGCCGCATCTTACCAGGGCATGACCGGGCGGTCGGCGCTGTTCGTCTACGTGGACTGTAACCGGATGCTGGAAATGAGCGCCCAGGGATTTTACGAGGCCATTCTGCGCGCCGTGATGGAAGCGTTGGACGCTGATCCCGCCGATCATGCCGCGCTGCGCCAGCGGATTGCCGGTTTTTATCAGGGCGTGGTGGAGTCCAAAAGTGCGTTTGCGATCCCGCTGGCCTTCAATGACGGGCTGCTGGCGATGCTGGAAGACCCCCACAGCCAGCAGGACACCATCCTGCTGCTGGACGAGTTCGACGCGGTGCTGACCGGTCTGGACGAGCGCGTATTCCTCAACCTGCGTGCGCTCAAGGACCGCTACGGCGACCAGTTGAATTTCGTGACGGCCACTCTCAAACCGCTGTCGATGATCGGCGGCGGGGACGAGTTGGGCGAATTTCTGGAAGTTTTTGCGCCCTACAAGCACAACCTCAAGCCCCTGAATACCGAAGACGCCACCGAATTAGCCGCCGAGATTTTTGAGCAGGCGAACGATTCGCTGGACCCCCACGAACGCGATTACATTCTGGTCCAGGCAGGCGGCCATCCGGGGTTGGTGCAGGCGGTGTCGCATGTTGTGCTGGAAGTCGAGTCGGGCGTGCCGTCCACTTACACCGAACAGGCGCTCAGCGTGGCCGGGGATGTGCTGCAAAATCACCGGTTGGTGCGCAGCGAACTGCTCAAGCTGTGGCGGCAACTGCTGCCCGCCGAACGCGAGGCGGTCATGCTGGCGGCGACACGCGGTTCCGGCGCGCTCAGCGAATTGCAGCGGATCGATTTACGGGCGCGCGGGCTGCTGCTGCCGGACGGTCACTTGTTTTCCCAGTTGTTCGCCGCCTACGCCCGCCGCCAGGGATTGTCACAGCAAAACGCGCCGGACGGTGTGTGGGTCGATATCGACGCGGGCACGGTTTGGGTCAGCGGCGGCATGGTCGAGCCGCTCACCGACCTGGAATACCGCCTGCTGCTGCTGTTGTACGGGCGGCTGGACAAAATTTGCGACAAGTACCAGATTGTCGAAGCGGTGTGGGGCCAGGAATACCTGGGTGAAGTGGATGACGCCCGCATCGAAAAGCTGATCAGCCGTCTGCGGGCCAAGCTCGAACCCGATCCCTCCCACCCCCGGTTTATCATTACGGTGCGTGGACGCGGTTACAAACTTAACAGCCGCCCCAACGGGATTAGCCGGGACGCCAGTTAGCGCATAACATACGATCTTCTAACGCATTGCAGCCCCCGCCGTTCGCCCCTTTGCGGGTATCCCGTGCTATACTGGTAGGCGATGCTGGCAATTAGACCGCCGGATGAGTAATGCCCTACGAGTTGATGGTATTGTTATGTGTTTGTGTTGTAGTGGCCGTTCTGCTAACGGCATGGGTAATCCGCGCCATGCGCCGAAACCTGGATGGACAGCGGCGCGAACTGGAAGCCCTCAGTTCGATCAGCGTGGATATCTCGTCCGCGCTGGATATGGAACAGGTCCTCACCCGCGCGTTGCAACAGGTGGCCGCGCTCACGCCGCTGGATGCGGCGGCCATTTTCCTGACCGATCCCGACCAGCCGGGGGACATGCGGCTGGCAAAAGAACTCAGGCTGCGCGTGATGCCGGCCCCCCTTCCAGAAACAATGCCTTCCCAGCCGGACAGCACGGCAGGAACCATCATCGCCACCCGGCAGGCGGTATTTGTGGCAGATACCCTCGAATCCACGCATTTTAGCTTTTGGTGGGAACGCTATAAAATGCGCGCGGGAGCGGTGGTGCCCCTGATCGCGCGCGACCGGGTGATTGGTGTCCTGAATCTCATTTACCTGTCGCCGCACCCCTTCGATCCGTTGGAAACCACGCTGCTGAAAAGCGTGGGCCACCAACTGGCGGTCGCGCTGGATAACGCGCACCTGCTGGCCCGCGAACGCCGCCAGCGCCGCGTGGCCGAAGCCCTGCGCGAAGTTGCCAGTATGGTCAGCAGCGCCCAGTTGGGTGATGTGTTGTACGCGGTGCTGGACCAACTGCGCGGGGTGCTGGCCTATGATCGCGCGACCGTGCTGCTGGTGGCTCAGCCGGGTCTCCTGCGGATCGGCGCGCACCGGGGATTCGAGGATCAGGCCAATACCGAGTTTGCGGAGGCCCGGCGGATTGAGATTGCCCACATTCCCAACCTGGATCGCGTGATCAACCAGGGTGAACCGGTGCTCGTGACGGATATCGGGCACCAGGACGCCAACTGGATGCCCGGCGCGTTTGAGTATAAGTCCTGGATCGGTGTGCCGCTGAAAATACGCGGGCAGGTCCTGGGCTGTCTGAGCCTGACCCGGTACAAGAGCGCCGATCATTTCACCCCTCATGATCTCGTGATCGTGAAGGCGTTCGCATCCCAGGCCGTGATCGCGGTGGAAAATACGCGCCTGTTCCAGGCCGAGCAGCAGCGCCGGGTCCACGCCGAAATTCTGCGCGAGGCGTCGTATGATCTGGTTGTCAGCGCCACGATGGACGGCGCATTAACCGCCGCGTTGAAGCACCTGAACCGGTTGGTACCCTTCGACCGCGCCCATATCGGTCTGATTCACCCGGACAGCGGCTCCTGGTTGCCGTCGGTCAGCCATCCGGCGGATAAAGCCTTACCCCCGGAGCTGGCGGCTATCGTGGGGGATTTCCCGCTGGCGCAGGCGGTCATTACCTCGCGGCGCGCGCTGCTGGTATCCGAGACGCGCACCGATCCGCGCTGGCAGCCGGAACAGTACGGGCAGCAAGAGGTCCGCTGCTGGATGGGTGCGCCGTTGGTGCTGCGCGACCGGGTGATCGGTATGATGGTGATGGACGGGTTTACGCCGGGCGCGTTTGACGTGGAACAGCTCCAGACCGCGCAGGTCTTCGCCAATCAGATCAGCGCGGCGGTGGAAAATTTCCGCCTGAGAGCCGAAACCGTCCGGCAGAACCGCACCCTGGATGTGCTTAATACCGTGCTGGCGACCGGCACCGAAGCGCTGACTCGCGACAATTTGCTGGCGCTCTCATTGGAGCGGGTGCTGGAAGTGCTGCAACTCGGCGGCGGAGTGATTCACCAGCGCGACCCGGCTGCCGATAAGCTGCGGCTGCGCGCCGCTGCCGGGCTGCCCCCGGCGGTGGTGGACCAGATCAGGGAAGCGCCGTTAAGCGAGGGTTTGCCCGCCATTCACCTGCCCTCCGGCGAGTCGTACACGTTCCACAGCATCGCGCTGCTGGCGCACGGGGTCAAGATCGGCCTGCTGAGCGTGTACGAGAACGGGCAGACGGCGCTGCATTCCGAATGGGATGACCTGCTGGCGCGGATCGGCCAGCAGTTGGGCGTGGTGATGGATAACGCCACCCTGTTTGAGGAAGTCCGCCGCCGTCTCGATCATCTGAATCTGGTCAACGAGGTCAGCCGCTATGCTACCGCGATCCTGAGCGTGGACAGCCTGATCGAAGGCGTGGCCGGGCGGTTGTTCGACACGCTCGATTATGACACCATCAGCTTGATCCAGGTGAAGGGCACCGAGTTGACGGTAAACGCTTTTTTTGCGTATCGCCAGCCCTTGCCGCTGGATTCCCTTCCGGCGCGGTACACCATGCCCGACGGCGTGGCGGCGCTGGCCGTCAGCACCGGATTGCCACACAGCCGCAACCAGACGCTTGATCTGCCCCTGCCGGAGCCGATCCAAACACCGTTGGACTGCTGCACGCTGGCGATCCCGCTGCTGCTGGCCGACGAGGTGATCGGCGCGCTGGTGGTCGAACGGCAGGGCCACGACAGCATTACCCAGGCCGACCAGGATGTGCTCGAACCGCTGGCGTCCCAATTGGCGATCTCGGTATCCAACGCGCACCTGTTCGAGACGGTCCGCCAGCAGGCCGCCGATCTCGAAATCCGGGTAGCGGCGCGCACCACCGAAATCCGCGAACAGAAGGAACGCACCGAGGCGATTTTGCGTTCGGTGGCCGATGCCGTGATCGTGTTCGACCTCAACGGGCATGTGCTGCTGACCAATCCGGCGGCCCGGTCGCTGTTCGAGCAGTACGACCTGGATTACGACCTGGGGACCCACGTTCGGGCGCTGATGGCGGCGTCCCCGGCGGCGGACACAGATACGAACTCCGATACACCACCCGAAACCATCGCGTTAGGGCCGGTGACGCTGCAAGCCAAAGCCTCCCGCGTGATGGAAAATGGCAACGTGCTGGGGACGGTGGTGGTGCTGCGCGATATCACGCGCCAGCACGAGCTTGACCGGCTGCGGGACCAGTTTGTGTCCACCGCATCCCACGAACTGCGTACCCCGTTGGCAAATCTCAAGTTGTACCTGTCGCTGCTGACGCAGGGTCCGCCCGAACGCCGCGCCGACTACCTGGACGTGCTCAACCGCGAAACCCGGCGAATGGTGCGGCTGGTCGATAATCTGCTGCAAATTTCGCGGTTGCAAAGCCAGCGCCAGGACGAACGGCCCCTGGTGCGCGAGCCGGTCCGCCTGGACGCCCTGATTAATACCGTGATCGCCAACCACGCGGCCCAGGCCGAACAGGAACAAATCACGGTGAAGCATGATGCCCGCACCGTGCCGCTGCCGGTCATTCAGGGTGATGAGGATCAACTGGTCCGGGCATTGACCAACCTGATCAACAACGCCATTCACTATACTCCGGCGGGCGGGCGCGTGATTATTCGCAGCCGGACCGAATTCATTGAGCGCGAATTGACAGAATGCGTTAAAATTGAAGTGATCGACAATGGTATCGGCATTCCCGCCGACGAACTCCCCATGATTTTTGAACGGTTTTATCGCGGATCTAATGTTGATCCGGCGATACCGGGCACTGGTTTGGGGCTGGCAATTATCAAGGATATCGTGGAATTGCACGGCGGCAGCATCGAAGTCGAAAGCATACAGGATCACGGTAGTACATTTCGTCTGACGCTCCCGGTATAAATTCAAGGTAGACAGCGTTGGTTGGAGGACAATAGGATCGATGGAGAAAGCCACTATTCTAGTCGTAGAAGACGATATGCACTTGATGGAGGGCATTCGGGATATCCTCAAGATGAAGGGATATACCGTGCTGACCGCCACCAACGGTGTCGCCGGGTTGGAAAAACTGCAAGCGTGTGATGTGCCCCCGGATTTGATCGTGTCTGATATTATGATGCCGCGCATGAACGGCTATGAGTTCTTCAACGCCGTGCGCGCCGTCGAGAACTGGGTCACGATCCCGTTTATTTTCCTGACCGCCAAAGGCGAGCGCGAGGACATCCGGTTAGGGACCAAGCTCGGCGCGGACGATTACGTTATCAAGCCGTTTGACGCCGACGATTTGTTGATCGCGGTATCGGCCAAGCTGCGCGTATTCCGGCGGCGGGCCGAAATCTGGCAAAAAGAGGTATCGGAGATCAAGCGTAACATCCTCACGATCCTCAATCACGAACTGCGCACACCGCTGACTTACGTGGTGGCTTATGCCGATATGCTGCACCGTGACGCCGACGATCTCAGCCTGGACGATATGCGGTCCTTCCTGCGCGGCATCAATACCGGGGCCAACCGGCTGCGCCGCCTGGTGGAAAATTTTATCCTGCTGGTTGAGCTGGATTCCGGCGAAGCCAAGAAAACCTACGAATGGCGCAGCCGCACGCTGGATGACTACAATGCGCTGCTGCGCGGGATCGAGTTTAAGTACCAGGACTTTGCCGACGAGAAGCACGTCAAGATTGAAATGGCGATTGATCCCGATCTGGCCCCCATCAAGGCCGATTCGGAATACATCAACGCGGCGGTTGAGTGCCTGGTGGATAACGCCATCAAGTTTTCCGACAAAGCCACCGAGGAAAATCCCTCTGTGGTTCTGGTCCGCGTGTTCCAGGACGGCGACGTGCTCTGTATCGCCGTCGAGGACGCCGGGCGCGGCATTCCGCCCAGCGAACTGGACCGCATTTTCGAGAGCTTCTACCAGATCGACCGCGAAAAGTACGAAGACCAGGGCGCGGGATCGGGGCTGGCGATTGTGCATGGCGTGACGCAGTTGCACGGCGGCACCATTGCCATCAAGAGCAACTTTGGCGAGGGCACGATCTGCACCATGCGGATTCCGGTGCTCAAAGAAGCGGAAGTCGCCACCCGGTAGCTTGAA
>JAFGTJ010000392.1 GCA_016934195.1 Anaerolineae bacterium
ACGAGTTTATTACTGCACGCAATGGGCGCGGAAGTCGTGGCGATTGAGGAAGTCAGGAAATATATCGACAGCCTGCTGTATCTCAAGGAGGCGTTTGGGCTGGACCGGCTGACCACGCGCCCGCTGTCGCTGTATGACTGCACTACCGATGAATTTCAGGACGCCTTCGACGTGGTGCTGTACGCGGGCGTGATCTACCACGTCACCGATCCGGTATTGTCGCTGCGGATCGCGTTCAACTGCCTGAAGGACGGCGGCGTGTGCCTGGTCGAGACGGCGGCCAATACGTCCAACCGGCCCGTGCTGGATTACGAAGGCCCGACGCAGTTTTTCAACGCCCACGATCCCAACGTGAAACAGTCCGGTTGGAACTGGTTTATTCCCTCGGTCCCGGCGCTGACTCAGATGATGGGCGACGTAGGTTTTACCGATATCCAGGCCACGCCCGCCGTGAATACGCGCGCGGCGGCGGTCGGCTGGCGGCGGCAGCATGTGGACATCCTGCGCGGCGGGCTGTCGGTGCGCACGGTGCGATAGGGGGAAGCATCCCAAACACAGGACATATTTGCTGACGCAAAAACCCAATTGGGTGTATAATACAAATGCAGGTATGCGTGGGAAGAACCTCAGGTCGTCCGTTGAGGACGGCAGCCCGAACGGGTGGGACCCTGAGGCCCAGGACCTGCGTTTTTTATGGGTAGTGCTCCTCAATCCAGCCGTAATGCCCGGCGTGTTTGAGGAAGCGCCGGGGCCTGAAGACCCCGGCTACTCACCAAAAGGACCATCAATGGCTCTGGCCCATCGGCCCGTGATCAATGTTTCCACGAGATCATATTAAGAGACAGAGAGGTTAATCTGTTTGAGATATTCTTTTCACTCATCTGCGCGGTATTGATCGTATAACACTGCTACCTTCTCAAGAAAATGCTCCCTTGTCCAACTGCGATATTCAAGTATCGCCGCCAATGGTTTGGGAAAAAAATGAGGCTCGTTGTTTTTTTCCGAATCACTTATGGGGCGTTCCAACCAAACGTACATTATGTCATCACGCCATTGTGTCTGAGCAAAAAGTATATCAAGTTCATCTTCGGGATCAGGCTCTTCCTGACCATCAGCTAAGCCGCGCACATAGTGAGCACAAAATGCACGAATGGGCCAGGCCAGTGGCATCTGGTGGTAATGACAAGACCATGATCCTGTAATTCCGGGATCACCTCTGAACGATTGACAATGCATACAGTCAGGTGTTGGTCCACCATTGGGCATATTATTTAACCCTCATCGATACAGCGCACGATACAACAAGTATAATCCGGTTATTCGTTTTGGGTAGCATATCGGTATGTACTCGCTGCGCGCTGTGAATTCTCACCGCCGCCGCATGATCGCCAGTACACGCGGCATCAAACGCTCATACGCCCAGTACAACAGGCGATTCGGGACATAATCCCACGCGCCGATGTGCCGCACCACCTGCCCGCCGAACCCGTCCTTGAAGCGGTACACGCCCCACATCGGATCGTCTTCGCGGAAGGTATCCGGCACACCGCCCGATCCCGAACGCGCGCCACTTAACCGACAGTGAGACTTCCGCCGTGTACCGTCTGCAACCCGGCGGGCAGCGGCGCACCCGTGATCCAGGCGCGGACCATTGCGCTGAACAGGCCGGGAGCCTCGACGTTCCAGCCGTGACCAAACCCCGGCGCGAGGCATCCATGCGCGTTGGGCATCAGGGTCGAGATCGTGCCGACCGCGTGCGTGATGATGTTCGATTCGCGGCTGCCTGCCGTGATCAGCGTGGGGGTGTTCACGTATTGGAGGGACGGTGGCACATAAAAACCAACCCCTTCTCTCCATATCCGGCGGTAAGCGGGCATCGACATCGCCAGCAGATTGTCGATGAAAGCGTACTGCATATCCGGCGGTAGGTGTAATGCGCTGGCCTGCATATTCACAAACCAGCGCCGTTTCAGCAGGACGGACATCAGTCCCAGTTGGAGCGGCAGCAGTGCCCGGTTGGGCATGGGCGCGGCGGTGACTCCACTGATGACGACTCGATCCAGCGCGTCGGTATGGTGTTCCAGCAGCGCCAACGCGATATAACCGCCAAGCGACAGCCCGACGACGTGCGCCCGCCCATTCGTGGCGCGCACCCGGATGACCTGCGCGATGTGACCGGCGGTGTCCGCCAGCGATATCCAGGGTTCCCGGTTACTCTTGCCATGACCGGGCAAATCCACAGTCAGGCAGTGGAAACCGGCCAGCGCGGTAATTTGCCTATCCCACATCCAGCCGCTTGTGCCTATCCCGTGCAAAAAGACAATGCTTGACGCGCCCGGTATCCCGGTTTCATGAACGTAGAGTGACATAGTTTGACAGTTGCTCCATTCGCCTCACCCGCCGCGCCGCATGATCGCCAGGACACGCGGCATCAAACGCTCGTAGGCCCAGTACAACACGCGATTCGGGACATAATCCCACGCGCCGATGTGCCGCACCACGCGCCCGCCAAACCCGTCCTTGAAGCGGTACACGCCCCACATCGGATCATCCTCGCGGAAGGTGTCCGGCGCGCCCCAAAAATCGTAGATCGGATAGCCGCGTTCCCGCGCCCACCGGATCGCGGCCCATTGCAGCGCGTAAGTCGGCATCCGGTTACGTTCCTCGTCGCTGCTCATGCCGTAGAAATACCATGCTTTCGGCCCAAAGTGGAACAGCACCAATCCCGCCAACGCTCGCCCTTCCCACTCCGCGAGAAACGCCGTTGCCAGTCCCGCCGCCATGAAACGCGCCCACGCCTCGCGGTAATACTCCGGCGGGCGGATCAGGAACCCCTGCCGCTCGCCCGTCACCCGGTACAGGTCGTAGAGTGTTTGAAAATCCGCTTCCCCGCTGGCTTCACGGACCGTTACGTCCTTTTTCGGCCCGGTGCGGACCTTGCGGCGCGTGCCCTGGCTCATGCCCGCCAGCAGATCGTCCTCGCTCTGGCTGAGATCGAGCGTCACCGTGTTGCGGAACTGCACCTGCGATTCGCTGAAACGCCAGCCGCGCCCGCGCAGCGTATCCAGCACGCCCTGCCCTGCCGGATCGTCCTGCGGCGGGCGGTCGGAATCCGCGCTGCCGGGAATGCCGGTGCCCGCGATCACGTCGGGATCGATCTTGAGCCAGATCGCGCGCCGCTGGCGGGCCAATGCTTCCAGGTGATCCAGTACGGCGCGCAGGTGATCGGTTTTGCCGTAATCCAGCGCGGGACCTTTCGGCACGTACAGTACGCGCAGCGGTCCAACGCGCCGCATCAGCACCGAGACCGCCGCCACCGTCGCCCCGGCCTCGTCGCGGAAGGCGATCCGGTCGGGCGTCCAGCCGGTTTCGGTTTGCTTGA
>JAFGTJ010000057.1 GCA_016934195.1 Anaerolineae bacterium
ACCTATCTATAGAATCCACTTTGCATTCCAAGCATAACCCGGTTACTCAATCCGAGCAACCAAAATACACACTTCGCAACCAGCCGGTTCAGGTTCGCGATTTCCCCTCCGGTACGTTTTTGAGAATTAGCTGCCGCGCGCATAGGCCGCCGCCGAGCATCCCGCCAGCGATCCGGTCGAGAATGCCGCCTGCAAATTAAATCCACCCGTATCCGCATCGATGTCGAGCACTTCTCCGGCAAAGTACAATCCCTGTACCAGTCGGGACTGCATGGTGCGCCGGTCCACCTCGCGGGTGTCAACCCCACCAGCGGTGATAATGGCCTCTTTAAAAGACCGGCAGCGCGTGATCTCAAACCGGAAATCCTTCAGCCATAACCGCAGACGTTTCCGTTCCTGGGATGTGATCTGGTGTGCGGGTTTGTTGTCAGCGATGCCGGTCAATTCGGCACATACCGGAATCAGTTTACGCGGCAGCAGTTCCTTTAACACGGTGCTAAATTGCTGTTTGTTATGTGTATCGAAATCACGCAGCAGCCGCTGATCCAGTTTGTTCTCATCCAGCGCGGGCTTGAGATCAATCGACAGGCTGACAGTATGGCCTTCACGCAGATGGTCTACCACCTGCTTGCTAAGCGTCAAAATGACCGGCCCGGATAGACCAAAGTGGGTAAACAACATTTCGCCGAATTCGTCAGCATGTTTTTTCCCGTTGACCCATAGACTGACGGATACATTTTTTAAACTCAAGCCCTGCAACCGGAGGGCGATATCTCCGGCGGTTTCGAGCGGCACCAGGGCCGGACGCACCGGCACCAGGGTATGTCCGACGGCCTGGGCCAGCCGGTAGCCATCGCCGCTGGACCCCGTGCCAGGATATGAGGTACCGCCCGTTGCCACGATAACGGCAGACGCGGAATAGATACGGCGCGGCAAGTCGAGAGCCGGTTCCTGCCGGGTTTGCCGTACTTTAACCGGCGCGACCTGTACCCCAGTGATACACTCATCTTCAATCAATAAACGTTCGACCGGCGCGTGCGTGTGTACCGTCACACCCAGATCGTGTATCCAGCGCAGCAGCGCATCCACCACATCCTGCGCCGTGTCGCTGGCCGGGAACACGCGCCCACCGCGTTCCGTGACAGTGGGGACCCCCTGTTTTTGCAGCAATGCAACCAGATCACCGGCAAAAAACTCCGCGAACGCCTGCCGCAGAAAATGCGCATTACGCCCAAAATGACGCATGAACTCATCCAGCGGGGCGATATTCGTCAGATTACAGCGTCCCTTGCCGGTGATGAGCAGCTTGCGTCCGGGGCGATTCATTTTTTCGAGCAGCAGCACGCGCGCGCCCAGAGCAGCGGACTGCCCCGCCGCCAATAAGCCCGCCGCCCCGCCACCTACCACGATCACGTCATAATGCACATGGTTCATTAAAAAAGTTTCCTGTTTTTGCCAGCCTGGGTTATCATTTTAGATAGTTTTCCGGTTCAGTGCAGGAATCTTATGACGACATCAAACCCTTTGACTATGATTCAAGCTATTCGGAATTTTGGTTTACAAACGGCCTTAAGAGCCATTCAGTACAATACATCAATCCGCACGCTTGACCGCCGGTTTGGACAAAAGAAAGCGCGTGGGCGTTTCAAGTCACCGGGCAAAGTGGTTGCGATTCATCCCTACCCGCGCGGCGTGGTAATCCAGGCGGAAAACAGCCACATTCAGATCGAGTTTGTCACGCCGGAGATTGTGCGCGTTCGGATGCGGGTTTCCGCCGACTTTTCACCGCCATTCTCTTATGCCATTGAGTCGTCCGATTGGTCGCCGGTCAAGTTTACCTCACAGGAAACAGCCGAGGTTGTGCGGATTGAAACCCCTGATCTGGCGTGCCAGGTGCATAAAGCATCCTGCCGGTTAACTTTCCGAACCGAAAAAGGCGTGATCAGTGAAGACACAACCGGTCTGGCCTACCGCGAACAAGAAGTCCGGTGGGCGCGCAAGCTGCCAGCGGGAGAAGTATGCCTGGGATTGGGACAGCGCGCCAGTTCAATGAATCTGCGCGGCAAACAACTTAAGCTGTGGAACGCCGATCCGATGCCGGGCTATGCGCGCGACGCGGACCCGGTGTATATGAGTATCCCGTTTTACGTCGGGCTGCGGCCTGATCTGGCCTATGGTGTGCTGTGGGATAACCCGGCGCGCGGTTATGTGGACCTCGGCGCAGACCGGGCCGAGGAAATGGCGTTCAGCGCAGAGGATGGCGAACTGCGGTTCTATCTCTTCGCGGGAGAAACAGTCCAGGCAGTGCTCAAACTGTACACAACGCTGACAGGCCGGATGCCGCTGCTGCCGATGTGGGCGCTGGGATTTCACCAATCCCGTTGGAGCTACGAATCTGAAACCGAGTTCCGCCAAATTGCCGAAGAATTCCGTCGGCGCAAGCTGCCGTGTGATGCCCTGTACTTCGACATCGACTACATGGACGAATTCCGCTGCTTCACCTGGAACCGCAAGCAGTTCCCCATGATGCCCCGGCTGCTGCAAGACCTGGAACGCCAGGGATTCAAAAGCGTTGCTATTGTCGATCCGGGCATCAAGGTCGATGAAGAATACAAAGTATACGAGCACGGCGCGCGTCATGACGTGTTTCTGAAGTATCCAAACGATGCGCCCGTGATCGCCCCGGTGTGGCCGGGAAAATGCCAGTTTCCCGATTTCACCAGCGCGCGCGTGCGGGCGTGGTGGGGCGGTCAGTTTGAGGCGCTCACCCAGGCCGGATTCGCGGGATTCTGGAATGACATGAACGAACCGGCGCTGCTTACCTTTCAGCACGAGCCGTCTCTGCCCGATTACGTCATGCACGACTGGGACGGTCTGGGCAGCACCCACGTCCAGGGCGGGCACAACGTCTACGGTATGTTGATGTCACGCGCCACACGCGAAGGCGTGGAAAAACAGCGTCCCGACAAGCGACCCTTTATAATGACGCGCGCCGGGTATGCCGGTATTCAGCGCTACGCGACGACCTGGACCGGTGATAATGACGCCACCTGGGATCACCTGCGGTTGAGCGTCAGTATGGTACTCAATGCAGGGCTATCCGGCGTGCCATTTACCGGGCCAGATGTGGGGGGATTCGCGGGCGACCCAGATGGCGAACTGTTCACGCGCTGGATGCAGCTTGGCAGCATGTTACCTTATTTCCGCTCGCACACAGCGGCAGGAACCGCGCGCCAGGAACCCTGGAGCTTCGGGGACCGCTACGAATCCATTATCCGCGAGTCGCTGGAACTGCGTTACCAACTGCTGCCGTATTTTTATTCCATCGCGGCGCAGTGTTCCCAGGACGGTACGCCGATTGTCCGCCCGCTGTTCATGGCCGATCCGACCGATGACACATTGCGCGAGATCGACGACGAGTTTATGGTAGGTGACTCGATCCTGGTGGCCCCGGTGCTGGAACCCGGTGTTACAGAGCGTCAGGTGTATTTGCCCAGGGGCGTCTGGTACGAATTCGATACCGGTAAGCTCATCGACGGCGCACAGTATGTGACCGCCCAGGCTCCGCTGGAACGAATGCCAATCTATATTCGCGCCGGGAAGGTGCTCCCCATGTGGCCGGTACTGCAATACGTGGGAGAGAGGCCGCTGGCCGAGGGGCGGCTGCGCGCTTATGCCGGGAGCGGCGAAACCACCGTCTACGAAGACGCGGGCGAGGGCCTGGCCTACCAGGACGGCAATTACCGCTGGTCGTACTTCACCTGCAAATTCCTGCCTTCCGGTCAGTTCGCGGTGGAATGGCGGCGCGCCGGGCAGTATCTGCCCTCTTACGATCAGGTTCGCGTCGAGATCGTGGGTATTCCCATCGAACCGGAAAGCGTCACACTGGATGGACAGGCCGCGCCGATCTGGTATTATGAGGGCGGCATCGTGGAATTTATCGTCAAGCCCTTTAACGAAGCGCGCATTATTGGGCGGCTGCCGTCCCAACGAACTGTTGTACGCCCGCCGGGACGTTAATCCGGCGCATCCTGACCGCGAAGCTGGACGAGAATCGTTTCGATTTCGGGCAATGCCGGTTCCCACAGATAACGGGTCATGTCGAGGGTGTCGTATTTGTCGAATTCGATACCCTCCGCTTCAAGCCGGATGCGCTGTTCCATAGCAGCATCCGGTGAACCTTTGATGCTGACGCGCCCTTGCGCGTTCACGACCCGGTGCCAGGGCACACCGGAAATACCCGTCTCGCTGTCTTTGAGCGCGCTCAGCGCCCAGCCGACCGCCCTGGCTCCGTTGGGCACATCCAGCAGGTAAGCCACCCGCCCGTAACTGAGTACCTTGCCGGACGGGATATTCCGTACCAGGCCGTAAACAAGTTGGTTAAATGATATTTCGCTCATAAATAGAGTCCTCCTGATGCCCCATTATACGCGCTCACCCTGGTTTGTGGTCCTGGTACTGCTGCTCGTGTACCTGGCCGTGATTTTTATCGCCAACGATGCCGATCCCAACGTGTTTGTCACGATAGGCGACTGCTTCAGCCAATGCGCGGGCGTGGATGGCGAAGACTGCGCGGACGGGACCGAAGGTTACGACGGACAGTTTGCCTATTATATCGCGCGCGATCCCGCCGGGTCGCCCAATTGCCTGGACGTGCCCGCCTACCGCGCGCAGCGGATTCTGCTGCCTGCGTTGGGCCGCGTCCTGAGCCTGGGACAATCCGCCGCGATTCCCTGGGTATTTGTCCTGGTAAACGGGATCGCGTTGGTGGCAAGCACGGCGCTGCTGGAAAACCTGCTGGCGGCAGCCGGTGTGAGCCGCTGGTTCGCGTTAAGTTACGGATTGTTTGTGGGCGTGTTTATGGCAGTGCGGCTCAGCACCAATGAGGCGCTGGCATATGGGCTGGTGATCGCCGGTATCTGGTCCGGCCAGCGGAACCGTTGGTGGTCAACGTCGATCTTGCTGGCGCTGGCGGCCCTGTCCAAAGAAACAACCGCGCTGTTTGTGGTGGGATACGTGCTGTATTTTGTCCTGAACCGCCGCTGGTGGAGCGCGATCCGGTTGGGCCTGATCACCAGCGTACCGTTTCTTGTCTGGCAGATCGTGTTATACGACTGGTTGGGCGAATTCGGGATCGGTTCCGGCGGCGCGAAGGGAACCCCGTTCGAGATTATCCCCTTCGCTGGCGTGCTCAAAATCGCCACAGAGGGCAGCGTGCTGGCATTTTTGGTATTAGCGGTCCTGCTGGTAATTCCGGCGGCAGTCTTGCCCAGCCTGTGGGCGCTGCGCCACACGATCCGCGATCTGCGCGCGCGGCGCTGGACGCCTTACGCCTGCCTGCTGTTGGCGAACGCCGCCGTCATGCCGTTTGTGCCCTTTTCGACCTACCGCGAATTTTGGGGACTGCTACGCTTTATGCCGGGGTTGGTGTTGATGGTGGTCCTCTATGCCGCTGAAATGAAGCATCGCCGCGCTTTGATGTACAGTACGTTATGGATCGTGCTGCTGCTGTTCGTGATTTCGGGCTGATAATTTGCCCGAAATCGGGGGTAAGGACGCTGCTTGCTGCGCCCAATATATGACATCATCTCCCCTGAAATGACACCATCTTGCCCGCCGTGCGCAGCAGGATCACGAGGTCCAGCGCCAGTGAGCGATGCCGGATGTAGTACAGGTCATATTCGAGCTTGATCCGCGCATCGGTGTCGCTGCTGCCGTAGGGGTAACTGACCTGCGCCCATCCGGTGATCCCCGGCTTGACGGCGTGGCGCGCACGGTAGTAGGGAATCTGTTCGCTGAGTCCCTGCACGAATTCCGGGCGTTCGGGGCGCGGCCCGATCAGGCTCATTTCCCCGCGCAGCACGTTGATCAACTGTGGCACTTCATCCAGACGTGTTCGCCGCAACAAACGCCCTATCCGCGTGATGCGCGGATCATCGCGGCTGGCCCACTGCGGCCCGGTAATAGCTTCCGCGTTCGGGATCATGGTGCGCAGTTTCCACAGTTTAAAAACTCGTCCCCCCTGGCCGATGCGCGCCTGCCGGAAAAAAATCGATCCCCGCGAGTCGAGCCATAAAACCAGCGCGATAAACGGCAGCAGAACAGTAAACAGGCCCAGGCCAATCAGCGACAGGCCAATGTCCAGGCCGCGTTTGAGCGGCGGGTAGGGCGCGAAGATTGAGCCGGACGTGATCGGCAGCAGCCAGTAACGCGGGCCGATGTGTGCGACCGGCACGCGCCCGGTAATTTGCTCGTACAGCACTGGCATAGGGATGATGCTTACCCCCTGCTCGTAACAGTCCAGCACGGCTTGCAGCAGCGCCCCGGATAACTCTCCCTCGTGCGCCAGGATGATTTCGGAAATACTCGCCTGTCGCGCCGTGTCCAGCACATCTCCGGCGTCGGACTCCGCGAGCACCCCGGCAATCTCGTAGTCGTCCGGTGCGTCCTGGCGCAGCGTGCCGGTAATGGTCTGGACCGCCTGCCCGCTGCCGATGATCAACGCCCGCCGCCGCGCTACCGCCCAGCCGGGACGCCACAATCGCCAGATCGCGGTGAAGGTGAACGACAGCACGCCATAATACAGGATAAACAGCCGGGGCAGCGTATCACGCGGCGAGACGAAAAAAATGACGAGGTAAACGACCAACATTTGCAGCGTGACTTGCAACAGCCGCGCCAGGTTGGTGTCAACGCGGGCCATCACACGCAGGTTGTAAAAATCGTTGGTATGAGCCAGCAGCAGCCACAGCGCCGCCAATACCGGGAACCAGTAAGCATGGGTGAGGATGAACCGCAGGCCCAGGCCCCGCCCATCGACCACGATCCAGATCGCCAGCGAAAGCAGCACCGCCACCAGGATCGCCAGGGTATCACCCACCATCAGCAGGCCGCGCCGGTCGGAAACGGGCAGTTGGCGGCGTGTCATCGTAAATGATCCCCGATCCACCGGAGCGCGGCCCGCCAGAATCCGCCCCCCCAGGCCAGATGCATCGTGGCAAATACGGCGGGCAGGCGGACCAATACCCCCCAACCGTGTTCCCGCGCTGCCCGAACGGATGCGATACTGTTCGCCGCGCCGTAGATCAGAAGCAGCCCGCGCCGCATCTGTCCGATCCGGCGATTCAACGGGGCCAGCAGCGCGCCCACTACCAGCGCCGCGACGAATACCGGGGCGACGAGGTGGCGCGGGCGAACCGAGGCCGGGTGTTTGACCAGAACAGTAAATTTCCAATGACCGTACTGGGCAAACTGCCGCCACAACGGACCTAACGTCTGCCGCCCGTAATAATCGGACCGGATATCCGGCGTGAAGTAGATACGCCCGCGCGCTTTGCGAATCCGGTAATTAAACTCGTAGTCCTCGTTGACCGCCAGTGATTCGTCAAACAATCCCACCCGATCAAACACCGCGCGCGGCCATGCCCCCAGGTAAACCGTATCCGTATACCCGGCCTGCTGGCTGATCGTGAAATGGCTCGGCACACCGAACGGCGAACGGTACGCGGCGGCAATTGTCCGGCCCATTGGCGTAATTCCGGCGAAACGCTGCGGCCCGCCAACGTTATCCGCACCCGTGATTTGCAGGTAATGCACGCACTGGCGCACATAGTCCGGCGCGATAACGACATGCCCATCCACCCGCACGATCACATCGCCGCGCGCCGCCTGGATGCCCTGGTTCAGCCCGCGCACCTGGATCACGCCGGGATTGCTTAGCAGACTCACGCGCGGATCACCCGCCGTGATGAATTCTATGAGCGCGACGGTATTGTCGGTAGACAGTCCATCAAGCACCAGTATTTCCAGGCGTTCCGTTGGGTAGTCCTGGACCAACACCGCGCCGAGCGACTGCCGGATAAAGACCGCTTCATTGCGCACCGGCATGATCACAGACACAAGGGGTAGATCGAGATCATCAGTCATCGGTAGAACGCGGGGCGCGTCGTCTACTGTCAACGATAATCCAGGCCACCGCGCCCAGAATCGCCAGCCCACTTACCAGCGCGCCGATCCAAAAGCGCCGGGGCCAGTAGGTTAGTATGACTTCAGATTGGCCTTCCGGCACGCGCACCGCCTGAAACATGAGATTGGCCCGGTAGAGCGGGGTGTCTTCGCCGTCGATCTCTGCCGACCAGCCGGGATAAAACGCGCTGCTGATAACCAGGAAACCGGGACCGTCCGCCGTAACGCGGAAGCGGCGCTTAGTGGGTTGATCTTCCACCAGTTCCACCGTGCCGGTTATTGGTTCGTCTGGCAAGGTGTCCGGCGCTTTTCCGGCCAGCACAACGGTGGTATACGGGTCCCAATCCGGTTGGGTCAGCGCTTCCGTGATCTGCTCATCCGAATCCGCCCACACCGCTTCTGATACCAGCCACGCCGCCGGAAATTCACCATCCGGCGCTTCGGTGTAGGTGATAGTATCGTTCTGGACAATCGTATCCCATCCCGGCGGCGTCCGGCCATAGACCCGGCTGACACCTGCCGCCCGCAGCAGTGGGACGGCTTCCGCGCCGCGCGCTTCGATCAGGTCCACGTAGTCGCCGAAGTGACCGGGCAGCAGCGGATCGTTGTTGTTCAGCGCGGATACCTCGTCCAGCATAGCCATGTTAGGCAGCAGCGACGCCCGCACCTCGCGCCAGTTGTCGCGGGCGATCCGGTAATCCGACAGGTTGAAATAACCGTCGATCTCGCCCCACGCTGGCAATTCGTCTTCGTCCTTCTCGGTGCCGAATGTCACGTCCTCCCGGTAATCCTCAAACCAGTAGATGCGGCCTGCCGGTTGCGTTATTTCTGCCGAATCGTAAAAGTCCGCCGGGACGGTGGGATTCAGCCCGGTTCCGGCCCAGGTGAGATCAACAGCGATGAAAATCAATACCGCCGACCGCCACAACAGCGGGGAAGTGCCGGTCGCTTCGTCCGGCCTGACCAGCGTGAGCAGCGCCGCGCACACGATCCACGCGCCCAGGACCACCAGCCCGCGCGATAACACTTCCAGGTTTGGGCTGTCCGGCTGGCCGAATTCCACGAAACCGAACGCCATCAGCGCCATTGCCCCGCCGCCCGCTGCCGCCAACCGGGACCAAAACACGATCCATTTGCCGCGTCCCCAGTATCCTACACCGATCCCGGCCAGGACCGACAACGCCAGCGCCACCAGAATCAGCCAGCGCACCGGCTCGCGGAAAGCGTCAAAGGTGGGTACGTGATCGTATAACAGCCGGAACACCGGCCCGTAACGACCCATTGCGATCACCAATACGGCCAGCGCCAGCAGCGCCCAAAACGGAACCGTTCGCAGTGCCGGGTGATCCGGCAGGTCGCGGCGCTTGCGCATCCGGGCTACCACCGCCGCCAGCGCCGCCACAATGGGAATAAAGCCGATGTAGGTTGCATCCTCGAAGAAAATCCCCTTTGTGATGTAGCTGCCATCGGCGGGCGTGCCGTAAAAATTGGGGCTAAACAGCGTCACCAGCCGGAAGGGGCTGTAGGATAGATTAGCGGTCGTGTCGTAATCCAACCCACCGGAACGCTGCGATTCCATCAAATATTCTGCGGTTGGCACCAGTTGGATCGCGGCCACCGCCACACCAAGAACCGCGCCCACACCGGCCAGGACCAACCCGCGCGCGCGTGCCCGGTACGGTTCGTCCCGCTGCTGCCAACCAACGATCCACAGCGCATACAGACCCAAACCCACGCCGCCGTACCACGCCGTTTGAGCATGTCCGGCCAATAGTTGCAGCCCGAAGACCAACCCTAACCCGGCGGCATACCATCCCTGGCGT
>JAFGTJ010000393.1 GCA_016934195.1 Anaerolineae bacterium
CGCCCGGTTTCCAGCGCCTCAATGATATATGAGCCATGTTCGTGACTCCGGTTTTCAGGGGCGATGGCGGGCGGATCCGCTTCGAGCCACCGGGAAAAATCCGTTTCAAACCAGCTGCGGCCTTCGGTACACACACGGAGATAACCGCCGGTTTCGCCATGAATCCAGTCAGACAGGTCAATCCATTGGGGAATCTCTGCCGTTCGCTTACGGTACCAGGGCACGTATTCGCTCAAGTGACCATTAGACTCGGTGCTGTAGTATCCAAACCGCCGCAGCACGTCGATTCGGACCTTTTCCTGTTCACGGTAAGTTGGGTGATTCTCAAATAGTTCCAACATGTGTGGCACCATGTCCATTCCGCGCCACTGGATTTGGATGTACCACGTTTGATGATTAATCCCGGCGCAAATAATGTCCACATCGTCCCGCGTGACCGTCTCGTTCGCGCCAATCAATCCTTCCTGGCTGGCCCACCGCTCGATCACGTTGGCGATCTGTTCGTGTCCATGTTGAACGCCATGACATAACCCGACCGTGTTCACCTGGCCGTACTGGTTGCAGGCCCAGGTGTTCATTGCCATCGGGTTAGCATAGTTCAAAAATAGGGTGTCAGGTTTGGCGACTTCACGGATATCCTTGCAGATATCGAGCAAGACCGGAATAGTGCGCTGCGCGTACATCAGGCCCCCCGCGCAAATGGTATCGCCTACGCATTGGTCAATTCCGTATTTCAGCGGTAAATCGATATCCAACTGGAACGCTTCTAACCCACCCTGGCGAATGGTACACACCACGTAATCGGCCCCGGCAATGGCGGAGCGCTGATCCAGAGTTGGCTCAATAGTGGCAGGCAGCTTGTTAGCGGCGATATCGCGCCGACACAACTGCGTGACCATATTCAGGTTGCGTTCCAAGATATCCATAAACGTGAAATGCGTATCGGCCAATTCGGGCACTGACAGCAAATCTTGCAGCAGGCGGCGTGTAAAACCAATCGATCCGGCCCCAATCATGGCAACCTTAAGCGTCATAATTGTTTTCTCCAAAAGTGTAGTTTTAAGAATGCGCGGCTGATTTCGGTCGATCATACACTTTTCCAAAGGGCCATGCAATGCATCCAGCACGAGGCGCGGTATATAGGGGGATCACTTTCTATCTACCCCCGGAATAATTTCCTGATGCAGCGGCGAGCCGTAATCGTGTATATAATCTGCCAACATCAATCTATTTGTGGCATGATGCCCGGCACATTGCACATTAAGACAGCTCACAACGGGGATTATCAAAAATCATGAAACTTACACTGATCGGCGGCGGTGGAGTGCGCGCCCCGCTGTTTGTCACCTCAACGCTCAAGCGGGCCGACCGCATCCACCTGGACGAAATATGTCTGATGGACATTGACGGCCCGAAACTTGCCATCATGGAGCAACTTTGCCAACTGGTCGCGGACCGTATGGGAAGCGCCGTTCGCATCACGGCCACCACTGATCCTCGCGCCGCCATTGAAGGCACAGCGTATATCGTGACGTCGATCCGCGTCGGCGGGGATGAGGGGCGCGTGTTCGATGAACGGATCGCGCTGCGACATGGCGTACTCGGCCAGGAAACAACCGGCCCCGGCGGATTTGCGATGGCACTGCGCAGCATCCCGGCCATTTTGGAATATGCGCGCCTGATCGATGAACTCGCGCCCGGTGCCTGGATGTTCAATTTCACCAACCCGGCGGGACTGGTCGCGCAAGCGCTGCACAATGCCGGATTCCGGCGCGCGGTGGGCATTTGCGACGGCGCGAATCTGGCGCAGCACGCGGTCGCGCAGTGGCTCAAGGTGCCGGTCGCGGACGTGTATACCGAAGTTTACGGCCTGAATCACCTGTCATGGACGCGGCGGGCCTGGGTCAACGGCCAGGACGTACTGCCCGATCTGCTGCAAAACGACGCTTTTATTGCCACCAGCGAACTACGTGTTTTTGAGCCGGAGTTGGTCCGACAGTTCGGCGAATTTCTCAACGAGTACCTGTTCTATTTCTACTACGCGGAACAGGCCGTCGCGTCGATCCAGGGCGACGAAAAAACGCGCGGTGAGGAAATTGTCGAGATCAATAAAAAGCTGCTGGCGGACCTGGGCGAGATAGACATCACGCAGGAACCGGATCGCGCATTGAAGACCTATCACGCCGCCAACGAACGCCGCTCCGCCACCTACATGCACTACGCCCGGCCCGATGCGCCGGATATGGACGAAGCCGATCACCAGGACTATGCCAGCCAACAAACCGGCGATGAGGGCGAAGGGTACGCAGGCGTGGCGCTGGACATCATCGAGGCGTTTGAAACACAGCAATCGCTGCATATCGCGCTCAATGTGCCGAATGCGGGTGCGATTGCCTGTATGCGACCCGATGACGTGGTGGAAGTAAGCTGCATCGTGGACCGGCACGGCATCCACCCGCTGCCGGTGGGCGAAGTGCTCCCCAGCCAGGAACTATTGATGCGCAGTATCAAGCAATACGAGCGCCTGACCGTTGAGGCCGCGCGAACCCGTGATCGCCACACCGCCTACCGCGCGCTGATGGCGCACCCGCTGGTGCTGTCATACTCCCGCGCTAAAACGCTGGTAGATGAGTATCTCCAGGCACACGCGCCCTATGTAGGCAATTGGCGCTGAGGCCACACCGTGATCCCCGTGATTTATTCCTCTGAGTTCGACTTTGTACCCCAATTGGCACAGGTTCTTTAGTTGTGATATGATGCAAAAAGGTTTAATTTTAGTATCTCATTCCCTTGCAATCTTTATACTTTTCATGCTAGTAAACACATTTTTACAATCTAAACCTTGCTATCGTCGGTTATTTGAGCCTATACTAAAGAGTACTAATTATCGGATTAACATATGCACTAATATCTATATCCGGCCTGTATGGTTGAGTTCAATTAGCTAGTATGGAGGGTAGTATTTATGACTAGGTTTGGGAGAAGACTCGGTCTTCTCATCGCCGTGTTCGTTACCATTCTCGCCATTCTTCCCCCTCCGGTCAGTTTCGCTGGCCCGCCCCAACAAAACGGCGGCGGCGTGCGAATGGTCCAACACGACCAGACCGGGGCGTATACATTTATTGGGGTGGATACTTCCCGCACGAATGCGGCGCTTCCGCGCGCGACCCTGTCTGGGGGCGTGCCTGCTGTAAGCACGGCGTTGGGTGACATCACCGCCTATGCTGCGGAATTTGGCTTGAGCAGCCCGGCCCAGGAACTTCAGTTGATGAAGACCAGTGGCACACGTGGTGGCGGTCAAGCGTTCCGCTTCCAGCAGTATTACCAGGGTATCCCGGTTGTGGCGGGCGAACTGATTGCCAGCTACGACCCACAGGGACGACTGGCGGCGATTACCGGTGAAACTTCGCCGAATCTCGCTGTACCCACGACGCCCAATCTCACGACTGCCCAGGCAATTGATAACGCCCTGGCATATGTCTCCAGGCAAACCGGTATCCCGACCGGCCAACTGGTTGTGTCAGTATCGCCGGAACTGTGGATTTATGACGCGCGACTGCTGACACATAGCGACTTCATGCCTCATCTCGTCTGGCGGCTGGAAGTCATGACGTATGACGTGCGCCCGGTGAAGTTCCTGGTCCTGGTGAACACCGCGTTGGGCGGCATAAGCCTGAGCTTCAACCAGATCGATACGTTCTGGGGCGAGATGGCCGCTGAACAAGCCGGACTGCCTAAAGACTCGATCTACCAGGAAACCGGCGTGCCGCGCGCCGCTCCGAACTGGCCTAACCCATCCGGCGCGACCTACAACTCGAATTACACAAGTGATCGCAACGGATCGGGGTCCAGCACGGTTATATGCAGCACGCCACCGACGGCGCTCACCGGAACTGGTTCCTGTGATGGCACGGCGGCCCCCGCTAGTCCGGCCAATGCCGCGCATTACTTCGCCTACGCGACATTCAACTATTATGACCTGCTGCACGGTCGTAACAGTATCGACGATGCCGGGCACCCGTTGATATCCAACGTCAATTTCCGTGAAAATCCCGCCGCGCCGTATGCCAACGCTTTCTGGGATGGCTCGGTCATGACCTACGGTGACGCGGATTTCTTCACTGCCGATGATGTCGTGGCACACGAGCTGTCGCACGGCGTCACCGAGTACAGCTCTAATCTGTTCTACTACTACGAGTCGGGCGCGATCAACGAGACGTTCTCCGATGTCTTTGGGGAATTCGCGGATCAGGCCAACGGTATCGACAGCTATGGCACGGGCAGCGATGCCCCCGCGGATATGTGGCTGATGGGTGAGGACCTGGGCATGGATGCGATTCGTGACCTGTCGGATCCCCCAGCGTTCGGTCTGCCCGACCGCACCCAAAGCGCGCTCTATTGGACTGCTGGCACGGACCAGGGTGGCGTCCACACAAATATGGGCGTGGGGTCCAAAGCGGCGTATCTCATGGCCGTGGGCGGTACGTTCAATGGCTATACTATCAGCGCTATCGGCAATGCTAAAACGTCAGCCATTTACTACGAAACCAACCTCAATCTGCTGACTTCCGGCGCGGACTATGAAGTGTTCGGCGCGGCCCTGGTTCAGGCCTGTAATAATATCGTGGCCGGATCAAACCCGTTGGGCATGACAGCAGCGGATTGCAGCGAAGTCGAAAAAGCAACCCTGGCTACCGAAATGAACATCGACCCGGTGGCGGGTACCGAATGGACCGTTGACGCGGATTACTGCCCCTCGGTTTCCGAAATCCCCGGCACGCCCCTGTTCAGTGACGATTTTGAGGGCGGACTGGGCAACTTTGTTGCGGGCGCGAATTACAACGGCAGCAGCCTGCCTGATACCGCTACCTGGCTGATGACCAGCGATGTTGGCGGCCTGGGCCTGTATGCCACCAGCGGCACCGAGTCGGTGTTCGGCGTAAACCACCCGCAGTTATACGGTTATGCCTACTACGATGTGTATGACTCGTTCCTGCGCATGAACAGCAGCGTGGCGATACCATCCAGCGGCGGCCCGTACTACCTGTACTTCAACCACGCTTTTGCTTTCGAGGCGGGTCACTATGACGGTGGCGTGCTCGAATACTCCACCGGCGGCGCAGGTGGCACCTGGAACGACGCCGGTTCGCTGCACGACGACGGACAAGGCTACACGCACACCATCGTCAGCGCGTATGGCAACCCGCTCGGCGGGCGTTCCGGCTTCACCCAGGAAAGTCACGGTTACGTATCATCGCGTTACAACCTGACGTCGCTGGCAGGCCAGAACGTGATGTTCCGCTGGCGGCTCGGCTCGGATGACTCCTACAACAACTACGGTTGGTTCCTCGATGACGTGATGTTCTACAACTGTGTGTCCACCACTGCACCGGAGATTTCGGTCGAAGATGAAAGCGCGACCGATATCCCCGACGGTGGTTCGTTCAACTTTGGCACGACAGTTGTTGGCTCCGCGCTCACTGAGACGTTCACAGTCGAAAATACCGGTGATGCCGATCTCAACCTGCTGACCGACCCGCCGACGGTTCCGTCCGGCTTCACGGCAGGCAACTTCAGCAGCACGACCGTTGCGCAAAGCGGCACAGCGACTTTTGACGTGACCTGTGATGCAACATCGGCCAACACCTACAGCGGCAGCGTATCGTTCGCCAATAACGATAGCGACGAGAACCCGTTCAACTTCACCGTTTCCTGTGAAGTTCAGGCCACGCCCGCGCCGGAAATCGAAGTCGAGGATTCGGGTGCGACACCGGTTGCCGACGGCAGCAGCTACGACATGGGTTCCGGGCCGGTAGGCGGCGCATGGACCGAGACGTTCACAGTGACGAACACCGGGACAGCGGCGCTTAACCTGCTGACCGATCCGCCGACGGTTCCGTCCGGCTTCACGGCAGGTAACTTTGGCAGCACGGCCCTCGCGCCGAGCGTGTCAACGACCTTTGACGTGACCTGTGACGCCGCCTCGACGGGCACCTACAGCGGCGACGTCTCGTTCGCCAATAACGACAGCGACGAGAACCCGTTCAACTTCACCATCTCGTGTGAAGTCCGTGATCCCGCGCCGGTCGTGATCAACGAGATCGACTACGACCAGGGCGCGACCGATGATGCCGAGTTTGTTGAACTGTACAACACCGGCGGTAGTTCGGTTGACCTCAGCACCCTGGCGCTGGAAGCCGTTGACGGCAGCGGTACCAGTTACCTGTCCAACGACCTGAGCGGCACGCTGGCCGCAGGCGACTACTACGTCATCTGCTGGACCGACGGCGGCGCTTCGGTTGATAACTGCGATTCGGTCAACACCGGCCCCAACATCCTCAGCGACGGCGCACCGGCTGCGATTGCTCTCTATGACCAAAGCCTGTTGATCGATACCGTCAGCTACGAAGGCAACACGGCGGCTCCATACACCGAAACATCCGGTGTCGGGCTGGTGGATACCGGCGCGGTTACGAACCAGGGCATCGCGCGCTATCCCAATGGCACGGACACTGGGGTAAACAATACCGACCTCAGCCCGCGCTGTATCTCGCCTGGTACGGCCAACATCGCGGCCAGCACCAACTGTCTCCCGCCGGAAATCGAAGTTACGCTTCCTGGTCCGGTGGTGCTTGCCGATGGCGGCAACGTCGATATGGGTTCCACCCTGCTCGGCACGCCGATTGTCACCACGATCACGGTGAGCAACACCGGCGAGCAGAATCTCACCTTGCTGACCGATCCGCCGACGGCATCGACCGGCTTCACGGCGAGCAACTTCGGCAGCACGACGGTCGCGGGCGGCGCTTCAACGACCTTCGACCTGACCTGTGATGCGACCGCCGAAGGCGTGAACGGCGGCACTGTAACGTTCAACAACAACGACAGTGACGAGAATCCGTTCGACTTCACCGTTTCCTGCACCGTGCAGGGACCGGAGATCGAAGTGGAGGGACCGGGGTCGGTAGCGATTGCCGATGGTGGCAGCTACAACATGGGCAGCCCTGTTATAGATACACCGCTCACGCAGACCATCACGGTACGCAATACCGGCGCGGCTCCGCTGAACCTGCTGACCAACCCGCCAACGGTTCCGACCGGCTTCACGGCGAGCAACTTTGGCAGCACGACACTGGCTCAGAATGCGTCCACGACCTTCGACCTGACGTGTGATACGACGACGATCACCAGCTACAGCGGTACACTGTCGTTCGACAACAACGACCAGGACGAAACGCCGTTCAACTTCACCGTAAGCTGCAACGTCATTGCGCCGCCGCCGCCAGATGCGCCGACTCTGACTACACCGTCCGATGACGCGCTGTTGACGGACAATACGCCCACCTTCGAATGGGGTACGGTGACGAATGCCGTGTGGTACCAGATTCAGGTGGACGATCATCCTGGGTTTGCTACTCCCGAACTGGACTACACATCCGCCGCGACGACCTATACACCGTCCGCGCCGCTGCCGGGCAGCACGACCTACTACTGGCGCGTGCGCGGGTACAATATCGCCAACGATCCGGGAGCCTGGAGCACAGTCTGGCAGTTCACGCTGGACCCGTCCGCACCAGATACTCCGCATCTGCGCGTCCCGCGTGACCGGACCTACATTGCGACCACCACACCGCGTTTCATCTGGACCGGCGTTCGTGGCGCAACCCAGTACCGGCTGCAAGTCTCCACCGATCCGTCGTTCTCGACGACCGATATTGACACAATCACAACCCGGCCCCTGTATCTCTCGACGACGGCTGATGGGTTGGACTACGGCCTCTACTGGTGGCGCGTGCAAGCGGGCGATACGGCGGGTAACTGGAGCGCTTGGAGTTCAATCTTCAACGTCGAACTGACTATCCACCGCTCGCCGCGCAACGCTGACCATATCTACACCAGCACACCCCGGCTGATCTGGGCGCGTGTGATAGGTGCAACCCAGTACGAACTGGAAGTGGCCGGTGATGCGAACTTCAACAACGTGGTTTACACCTACGGTGGCTTGAACCTGTGGACGATAACCGATCCGCTGGCCGACGGCCTCTACTGGTGGCACATGCGCGTCGAAACACCCGGTGGTGTGAGCGAATGGACTCCGGCCTGGACCTTAACGGTTACGCCGCCGATTCCCACCCGCCCGGCCCTGGTCGCGCCGCTGCCTAATGCGGTCCTGGATATAACCACTCCGACCTTCGAGTGGGGTACAGTCCCGGATGGGCAGGTATACCAGCTTCAGGTCGATGACCGGGCCAACTTCCTGGCTCCTGAAATCGATATCATACTGGCTCCTGGCACGCTGACCTACACTCCGACAATCCCGCTGCCTGAGGGCGGACGGTACTTCTGGCGCGTGCGCGCGATCAACAGCGTGAGCGCAGCCGGTCAGTGGAGCGCCCGGTGGGTCTTCACGCTGAACCAACTGGCGCGTCCGCGCCTGCTGGACCTCCTGCCGGGGACGATTACTCCCGACAACACGCCTGAGTTCAACTGGGAACCGGTAACGGATGCGGCGGACTACGAAATCCAGTTCGATGACGATCCCCGCTTCGGCAGCCCGTTTGAATTCGGCCTGACGGGGGGAGCGCCCAACTACATCGCAGGCCCGCTCATGGATGGCCGCTGGTACTGGCGCGTGCGCGCGATCAGCAGCACGGGCATTCCAGGACTGTGGAGTCCTGCCTGGTGGTTCATGGTCGATACCACCGGCCCCGATGCTCCGATGCTGCGGGTTCCGGTTGAAATGGGCGGCACGCCCGATACCACACCGCGTCTGATATGGCGCGGCGCGCGCGGCTCGGTGCTGTACGACATCCAACTCTACGATGCTAGCCTGGCCTTGCTCCTCTATGACCAGACTAACCGTCCCGTCTACGATGTCCCCCTGGCTAATACACTGGACTACGGCATGTACTACTGGCAGGTCCGGGCGATGGATGCATCCGGCAACTGGGGTGACTGGAGCGATACAAGCGCGTTCTACGTGTCGATCTTGCGCACCCCGCGTGATGGTTCGGCCAGTCGCAATACACGCCCGGCGTTCACCTGGTACCCGGTGATTGGCGCGGTTGAGTACGAGTTCATGCTGGATGACAACAACGACTTCAGCAGTTCGATTGCCACCTACACCGGGCGGGCGCGGGCCTTCCGCGTGCTTACCCCGCTGGCAGCAGGTGACTACTACTGGCAGGTGCGCGCGCTGGATGGCGTGGGAACACCGATCACGGGCTGGATGGACTACTGGACAGTCACGATCACACCCACGACCCCCGGTCGCCCCCGACCCGAATCACCCAGAGTCCGGGCGCTGATCAACGACGATATGCCGACATTCTCCTGGTTCGGTGCGTCGAACGGGTCCTACTACCAGATTCAGATCGATAACAACTCGGACTTCAGCAGCCCGGCGCAAAGCCAGGTCCTGCCCCCGAACCAGTTGGCCTACACCGCCACCCCGCTCAGCGATGGGCGCTGGTACTGGCGCGTGCGTGCCTTCAATACGCTGGACGTGGCGGGTCCGTGGAGTGCGCGGTGGTTCTTCGACCTGGATACAGTTGCGCCGGATGTGCCGGTCCTGGGTGGCCCGGCGGAGAACGCGATCATCACCAACCGGATGCTGACCTTCACCTGGGCGCGGTCAACCGGGGCAAGCACCTACGAGCTTCAGATCGACACCTCTTCCGACCTTACGCTGCCGCCCATCGACGTAGGCGCGCGTACTTCCTACCGGATGCCGACGCCGATCTCCAATGGGCGCTACCACTGGCGCGTGCGCGCCTTTGACCGGGCGGGCAATGTCTCCGCGTGGAGCGCTATGCGTCCCTTCATAGTGGTCGCGGGTGTCACCCTGGAAGCCGAAGAAGCGGCGATGCCATCACTCGTTGAGGCTGAGAGCAAGTGGGTCGAGATGACCGGCTTCTGGGTCGCGGAAGATACTGTCGCAGCCAGCGGCGAGAGCTTCCTGATCAGCAGTGGCCGCGACACCGACGACGTGCTGGCGCTCACCTTCGAGGGCAGCAAGGTTACGGTCGTCTTCGTCAAGGACCCGGCCTTTGGCACACTCGCCATTGAAATCGATGGCGAACTGGTCCAGTTGGTCGCGTGTTCCGACGTGGAAGGCCGCACCTTCGACGTGGAAATCGCGCTGGACGGTCTGGCGGCAGGCGAACACACGATCCGTGTGTACCCGGCTGCGGGCGTTGTCGGCGTGGATGCTATCGTCGTCGAGTAACGTTCTACTGTTTGCAACGGGGGCGTAGAACCTGCGCCCCCTGAGTCGCACCGCCCCGGTCAGCACGCGCTGATCGGGGCGGTGTGTGTTAATGAAAAACCCAAATAGAATCCGCACAATCAAACGGGTAGGGGACGCTGCTTGCCGCGCCCGGCAGGGGCAATTCATGAATTGTCCCAGCAAAACCAATTCGCCAACAACATCAGGTTATTGGGCTACTCGCGCTGGCCTTTGAGGTCCTGATTCGCTTCCATATCGAACAACATGGCAAATAACAGCAGTTGCAACCCGGAAATCGTGCTAAACAGCAGCATAAGCAGCGTAATTTCGGGCGCGGCTCCCTGTTGGTACCACAGGTAGAAGAAGCGCAGCACCAGCGGGATATCCAGCAGCAGCAGCAGCACACCCCATATGTAAAACAGGATCAGCGGGTGGAAGTCGCGGATAATGTATTTTTGCACCATACGTTTGACAAACAGCCGGAGCAGTAAAAACGACAGCGTAAAGATGATTTTACGGATGTTGATCCCGCTTTTTTCCTCGCCGTATACGGGCCGCACCGGAACATCCATCACGCGCATGTTGTAGATGTTCAGCGTGACCAAAAAGTCGTTCGGCATCCCGTAACGCGGAAAAATATCCTCAATTGGCAGCAAGCGCAGCGCCTTTTTATTGAGCGCCGTATACCCGGTCTGCGAATCTGCGACGTGCCAGTATCCGCTGGCGATCTTGGTGAGGAACGACAGCGCCGAATTGCCCAGGTAGCGCACACGGGGGATCGTCTGCCACGCCTCGCCCGTGACCAGCCGGTTGCCCTTGCTATAATCGGTGCGATCCGCTACCACCGGATCGAGCAGGGCGGGCAGATCATCGGGATGCATCTGGTTATCACCCGCCATAACGACCGCGATATCCACGTCGTTTTCACGGCACCAGATATACCCGGTGCTGATCGATCCCCCAACGCCCCGGTTGACGTCATGCAGGATGTGAACCACGCGGGGGTCTTCGGCGGCGATCTGCTGTATGACCCCAGCAGTTGAGTCTTTGCTGCAATCATCCACCACGATGATCGCGTCCACGTAATCCGGCATTCCCTTCAGCGTGGGCCGGATGAGAATTTCCTCGTTGTACGCCGGAACCACCACGCCTATCGAATGGTCTTTATACATACTATGCCGCTCCCTGATCTGAGGCTTCTGATCGGATAAATTCTCACCCTCTATTATGATCAAAAACTTGCATCCGTAAAGAAAGTCTTTAAAATTGCTTTAGGCGGCATAAAGTGGCATAAAATAGAGGGGGAACTTATGACGTTACACAGGCTGATCGTCGGGACGATCCTGGCCGCGCTGGTGATCGTGGCATCCATTGATACCTGGCGAGCGGCAACCGACTCCCCCTGGTCGAGTCTGAACTCGGACCAATACGCCATCGGCGCGATGTATTTCAAAAAAGCCGACGACTCCCTGTTCCAGCGCGACCCCGTGTACGCCTTTGAGGACTCCTACGCCAGTTATACCCCTTCATTCCTGTTCCTGATCGAGCAGATCGGGGATACGCTCACCGAGGGAAATTTCATCAAAGCCTCGGCGCTGCTGCAAGGGCCGGTCCTGGCGACCTTTGTGATCGCGGCCTATCTGCTGTTCTGGCAGGTGTCACAATCGGCGGTCGCCAGTGTGGTATTGACGCTGGTCGCGGCCAATGGCATGAAATCGCTCAAAACGTTCTGGGACGCGATAGGGCTGTCCGCGATGCTGCCGCGTGCGGTCGCGCTGCCGTTCATCGTCCTGGCGGCTTACACATTTATCCGGGCTACCAACAGCACCCAGCGGGTGCGCTGGTGGTGGGCCGCGACCGGCTTGTTGACCGGTCTCGTTGCTAATTTACACCCGCCCTCCGGCATGATCCTGGCCCTGACGCTCGGTTGTACGGGTCTATTCCAGTTCCGCCAGCGGCGTAAGCACGAACGCCGCGCCCACTTCATCAACCTGCTGCTGCTGGCCGGGGGTGTGATCCTGGCCGGAATTCCGGTGGTATTTTCCATCGGCGGGGACGTTGCCGCCGCTGATATACCGGTCACCGATTTCAGCGCCTATGTGGACCGGCTGCAAGTGCGCCTGAGCATGTTCCCATTCCGTACCCACATGGGCCGCATCACGTCGCTGACGCCCGACCAGCAGATCATGATCGGGCTGGTGTGGTTTCCGCTGACGCTGTACGCCTGGGTAATGATGAAACCCCGGCGCTATCCCTGGACAGTGCTGCCGTTCATTTTCGTGCAGATCGCGTATATGTGGCTGCTGACAGTGCCGCTTGGGGTCATACTGGCAATCGGCGTATTCTATGCGTGGCGCTGGCGCGTGCGCGATCTCGAACGTGAGTTGATCTGGATGGAACTCACCGCCGCGATTATTTTCACAGCCTATTTTTTGCCGGTAGCCCTGCGCGCGATCTGGCTTCACTTTGAACTGGCGGCGCTCACCTCGCCCATTATTCAGTTACCACGCGGCACCAAGTTATTTGCGCTGGTGGCGGCTGTCGTGGGCGCTCGCCTGCTGGCGTTACTGCTAGCCCGCTGGCGCGATCTGCCGCGCGCCCAGGTGTGGATCGAACTGTTGGGCGTGCTGGCAATCGTATTATTCAAAGAACCGGAAACCTTTCATATCCCGCTGGTGCTGTTGTACTTGTTGCGCGACCGTCCGGCAGTTTGGCGGCGCGACCAGCCGCTTGTATTCGCGGCGTGGGTGGCGTTATCCACTCAGATCGCGTTTGCGCTGCTGGTCGATAACGTATCATCCGTGTCCGTACTGATCGGAGCCGCACAAGGGCTGTGGGCCTGGATCACGCTGCGCATCCGCGTACCACGCGCGGTGCTGGTCGGCGGCGGGATTCTGCTGGCCGGTATCGTGCTGGCGCTGGCTTCCACGTTATCGTTTGGCGGTGATACTGATTCCGCGCTGGATGCCCTGGCGGACGGGCTGCGTCCTGGCGCTAATCCTTATATTCTCTATGCCGGAGTCGCAGCGCTGATCCTGTTCCTGGTGTGGGACAAACATGAAGCACCGGAACGCTGGCAGGAAACACGCTTGCTCGGCTACCTGGGCGCGGCGCTGCTGGTACTGTTCGGGCTGCAATTGTTGGAAACGACCGGTATCACGAACGCGCTGGACGACAAGGTGCCGCCCTCCGCACCGTACACGCTTGGGACCTGGGCCAAAACGCACACCGATACCGACGCGCTGTTTCTCTACCGTGATCTGGTGAAGTCGTCGGACAGCGCGGAATTTCGCTTATGGTCCCAGCGCGCGACCTGGACCGCGTTCAAGGACCTGGATTTTCACGCCTTGATCCGTCCCGGCACGTTTGTCGATGAATACGAGCGCTGGCTGCGCCTGATGAGCCTGGATGACGCGGGATTGGTAGATGAAGCCGCCCGATCAGGATTGGATTATATCGTACATCCCCTTGACGATGATCCGCTGCCGCTGCCGCTGGTGTACCGCGATGACGCCACCAATACCGGCGTATATCGCTACACAGTCCCACCGGACACTCTCCGCGACGCCGTGACGCTGAACACGGATATGACGCTGCTAAAGTGGGCATTCAGTCGGACCACCACGCGCGCGTGCCATACGATTACGGTGGATACATGGTGGGAAATCACGGGGGACATGGAAAAAACGTATACGCTCAGCCTGCAAACCATCGACGGGCAAAACGTCATTGTCCAGCGCCAACACCCGTTCGCCCCGGCGCTATACAGCGATGATGGTGATGCTCCCGCGTTTGAACTGCTGGGCATTACAATTCCGTGCGATACACCATCGGGAGACTATACCGTCACCCTGACGCTCTATACGGGCGATGCCAGCGCCGGTGATCCCGTGCCCCTGCAAACCCTCACAGTTAAGGACTCTACTTCATGAGTGTTGGCAATATCCTGGTCTTTCTGGTTTCGCTGACCACGATGGTGAGCACCGGAGTGCTGGTCAGCGCCCGGTTACGCCTGCCCACACGGGCCGCGTATCTTCTCAGCATCTACCTCGTGGCGCTTGCCAGCATCATTTTGGTGACTCAAATTGCAGGCACGCTGTTTTTACTGGACAGCAAAGCGTTTTTCCTGGTATTACAGGCAGCGCTGGCAGGATTGGCGGGCGTGCTGTGGACACTAAACGGGCGTCCAGCGCTGACCGGGCCGTTTGCCGAGCGCCCGATCCGGTTGGACCGGGCAACCCGCCGCATGGCGTCCCACCGCTGGCCGGAAGTGATCGTGCTGGGATTCTGTGTAGCCGCCGTGTATACCTTCGAGGTGGTGTTGAATCTCACCATTCCGCAGAACATCGACGACGTGCTGACGACGCACCTGGCCCGTGTTGGCTACTGGCTCCAACAGGGTTCGCTGTATCCCTGGGACACGTCCGAGTACAATATCGCGCAGACGATTTACCCGATCAACCTCTCGGCCCAGGTTTTATGGTCGGTATTGTTCTGGGGCAGTGACCAACTGGCCGCCATGCCGCAGTGGATCGCGGGACTGGTGGCGATGGTAGCCATTTACGGGCTGGCGCGGCAGGTGGGCGGATCGCAGCCGCAGGCGCTTTTCATCAGCCTGTTGTGGGCCACGCTGCCGAATGTGGCGCTTCAGGCCATGCTCACCCTGACGGACCTGCTGGCGACCTGCTTGTTTCTCTCGATGCTCTATTTGTTGTTCCTGGGCTTACAGGCTGAACACCGGGGAGCGCTGCAGCTTTCCGGGATCGCGTTCGGTCTGGCGTTTGGGGTGCGACAAAGCATTGTGTTTGCGATTCCCGGTCTGGCATTGGTAGCAGCCGCCCTCGGTTGGCGATCCCTGAAGCGCGAACCGGTCCGCCTCAAGCTCCTGATCGTGTGGGCGGTGGCGTGTGGGATGGGATTCCTGCTGCTAGGGACCTATATGTACGTGGTCAATTTTATCCGCTTTGATGATCCACTTGGCCCCTCTGACGTCGTGACCGCCTATACGAACGCTGACAAGGATTTGACGCTTCTTAACCGCGCGGAGTTCGTGTTCAAAAACAGCCTGTACAGCGTGGGCCTGTCGGTGCTAAACCTCTTGCCGGGAAATGTTCTGGTCCCGATATTCGACGCGCCGCTTGAATCGCTGGTCGATACGTCGCCCATGTTTCAAAAGAAATACCTCAATCCACTGGGACATGGCTATGCATGGTACGGGCTGGTGAGCCTGCTGCTGCTGCCCATCATGATCCGCGAAGGGCTGCGCGGCCTGTCGCAGCGCCATATCCAGCGTTGGGGATTGTTGGCAATCAGTGCATCGTATGTGCTGCTGATCTTCCTGTCGCGCGATTTCACGTCAGCGATTGCGCGCTATCTAATGCTGGCGATAGGTATCTCAATCCCGTTGGCCGCGCCCATTTACCGGCACGGACGCGGGGTATTCTGGCTGACAATCATCGCCGTGATCAGTTTGTTGTGGGCCGTTGGTTCAGATGGCAGCAAACGCGCCGCCGACTTTCCCAACATGATCCACAAGGACCGCGCCGAGATTCAAACGCTGCTGATGCTGGAGTCTGCCGAATTTCTCCCGGTGTTTGAACAGGTTGTACCCGATGACGCTGCCGTCGGCCTGATGGTAGAAGGCAAATTCCCCCATTCGCCCCTCTTTGGCGAACATTTTACGCGGCGCGTGGAAGTGATTCACACCGCGCCCGAAATTCTCGATTCAGAGTGGTTCGCAAAATACGACGTGGATTTCATCATTCTGGACCACCGCGATTTTTCGCCGGAGATCGCGCCGTCGGTGTATCAAATAACCGAGAGCGTGTATTGGGTGCTGCTCAGCACGAATCCACCTCCGGCAGATATGGCCCCGCTGCGCTGATTTCTGATCGGTTTCTTAGATCGCGCTGATGTGATTTTTACACGCCTTTGGCATCATATATTCAGAACAAGGTTGTAGAAATAAGTACGGAGGAATATGTGATGCGTAACCTGATCCGTTGGAAGCCCCGCAGTGATGTTGCCGTAACCGATCCGTTTGAAGCCATGGATCGCATGTTTGACGATATGTGGCGCGGCTGGCCGGGCCGGTTTTCCCCGGTGGAAGGTCCGCGCGCCCTGATGCGTCCGGCGATGGATGTGGTAGAAACCGAATCGGAGTGGACGGTTCGTGTGGACCTGCCCGGTATGGCCCCGGATGACGTAAAGATCGAGATCGACGATCACACGCTGACCATCAGCGGCGAGGTCGGTGATACTATCGAGCAGGAAACCGACCGTTACCACTGCCGCGAGCGCTATTATGGCGCATTCCAGCGCAGCGTGCGCCTGCCCGATACGGTAGACGTGGACAAGGTACAGGCGACCTTTGATAACGGTGTGCTCAACCTCGCGCTGCCCAAGCTACCCCAGGCGCAGCCCAAGCGCATCGAGGTAAAAGCTGGCAAGTAAGCAGCGCGCCCATAAGCGCTAACGCCGGACTGCGACAAGTCCGGCGTTTTTATTCCTCCACC
>JAFGTJ010000394.1 GCA_016934195.1 Anaerolineae bacterium
CCAGTCGGGATTGTGCCACAGGCGCGCCCGCACCAGGGTCGCCCCGCGTTCGCTGAACAGATCAAACGGGTCCCGCAGTTCACCATTTTCGCGGTACTCCGCGCCGCAGTCGTCCATCTCGTTCGCGTAGGACAGGTCAACGCCGAAGTAAAAACGCGGTTCGGGCGCTTGGGCGTGCGCAGCCAGCAGCGCCGACAGGAGCAGCACGCCGATCACCAGGCTCCCGGCAGCATACCGCAAAGTCATTTTTCGCATGATTCGCATGAGGAACTCCTTACCCTTTCACCGAACCCGCCGTCAGACCGTCGATAACGTACCGCTGCAAGGGGATATAGATCAGAATGATGGGAATCGCGGCAATGACAGCGCCCGCCGTGATCATGCCAAAGTCCTGATCGAACCGGTCCGTCTGGAACAACAGCAGTCCCACCATGACCGTTAACTGGTTCGAACTCTTGAGCAGCACGCGCGCGATCACAAAATCGCCATAGGCCGCGATGAACGTCAGCACGCCGATAGTAATGACGATGGGCCGCATGATCGGGAAAATGATGTGCCGGAACGTCTGCCAGGGACTCGCCCCATCCACCAGCGCCGACTCATCCAGTTCGACCGGGATCGTGTCGATATACGCCTTGACCATCAACACGTTGATACCCATCGAACCCGCCACATAGATCAGGATCAGGCTCCCATGCGTATCCAGGCCAACGGCTGAAATGTACAGCCCTAGCTGCTGAATCGAGGTATAGATGGCGACCATCCCCAGAATGGACGGGAACACGTTCAGAATCAGGATGGCGATCATAAACTGCCGCCGTCCTTTGAACCGGAACCGCGACAGCGCATACCCGGCCAGGCAGGTGATCGTCACCGTGCCAGCAGTGCTGATCGAGGCGATTTTTAAGGAATTTTTGAGCCATGTCGTATAGGGGAAAAAATCGTTGTTGAACAGCTCGTCATAGTTGACCAGACTCGGATGTTTCGGCCAGAGTGATCCGCTGCCCAACGATTTCGCCGGGTTAAGCGACGATGACACCACCCACAGCGCCGGGGCAACCGCGAACGCAATCAACACCAGCGCCACCGCGTAACGCCCTATGAGGCTGAGCCAATCATGGGATCGCAGTTGTTTAAGCAGATCGTCGTACCACATCGCGGAACTGCGTGTCTTTTGCATGTTACTCTGCCTCCCTGAAAAGATTGGTGAAGCGTACCTGGAACACGACCATCATGCTGATCAGGAAAAACAGCATGACCGTGATCGCTGCCGCCAGGCCGTAATTGGTGACGTTCGTATTGATAAACGCCAGCCGGTACACGAACGAGATCAGGATGTCGGTCTGGCCCATCGGGACAATGGTGTCCGGCATCGGGGGACGGCCAAAATTGAAAATGTAGATGACGTTGAAATTGTTGAAATTGAAGGTAAATGATGCGATCAACAACGGCATCAGAATTCGCAGCAGCAGCGGCAGCGTAATGTGGTAAAACTTGTTCCAGTGTCCGGCCCCATCGACGACGGCGGCGTCGTAGATTTCGTGGGGAATGGACCGGATCGCGCCTGCCGAGATCACGTAAAAGTACGGGTAGGACAACCACACATTAACCATAATAAGCCCGATGCGCGTCCAGGCGGCGTCCTGAAACCACGCGGGCGAGGAACCGAAAATCGACTCCAGCGCAGGCGCAACAAAACCCAAATCCGGGTTGAGCATATTGCGCCAGATCAGAATGGAGATCAGGACCGGGATCGGCCAGGGGATGATCAGCAAGGCGCGGATCAGGCGGCTGCCCGGCAGTCCTTCAAACAACAGCGTAACCATCAACCCGACCGCGAAACTCAGGAAAACGGACCAGAAGGCAAAGGCGACGTTCCAGCCAAAGATTTTGAACAGCGGCTCTCGAAAGCGCGCATTGCCTATAAAGTGGTCAAAGTGCTTGATTCCCACGTACACGATGTAACCGGGCGTGAGTTCTTCGCCTTCCACTGAGGTGAAGGTCCCCTTAAGGGGTTTGAAGAGCGTGCCGGTTTCTTCATCAACGATGGCGTCCTGCCCGTCATCGTAACGGTATTTTTGCTTCAGTTCCGCCGCTTCGCGCAGGGACCGGATGCGTACCGTATTGGGCGCTTTGCCAAAATCAATCGCGCCCAGCGCCGGGATAATGGCGACCGTCCGGTTCACGGGCAAGCGCTCGTATCCCTCAATCGATTCCGGGATGCCGTCGTCGTCCAATTCGCCCACGCCGCGCTCGCCCACTGTGACGGCTTCAATCGACTGGCCGGGGATCGCCAACAATCCCGGCCCTTCTTCCGGCAGCAGCCACAACGCATAGTTCCCGCCGGGCGATTCGTATGCGGTCCAGCCGTAGGTTTGCCCACCTTCCGGCAGATACAACTGAGATTCCAACTGGTCAACAGCCTGCGGTTTGGTCATCAAATGACCGCTGCCCATATTGGTCACGCTCAGATACAGCGTGAAGAGAATCGGGTACAGCGTGAACAGCAGCGCCAGCGCAATGCCGATCCCAAACCAGCGAACCGGCGTAAACCGCCGCCGCAGGTACACCAGCGCCAGGAAGACCGTAATCGCGCTCAAGGCCGAGGCTAAGGGGTACAATCCATCGGCCATCATCATCAGGATCACCCGCATCATGGCGACCAGCATCACACCGACCACGCCGAGATTGATCACATAACTGAGTCGAGATAATTGAGGACTGGATTGGTTCATTTTTTTCCGCCTGTGATCTAGCCGGTACTATCAAAGTTTTACTATAGTCTATCGACTTCTGAGAAAAAGTAATTGTTCACTGGTTCCTGGTTTTTAGTTGGGGTTGTTCGGGCCAAATACTGACGGTTCGCCCAAAATCAATCACTAATCACTAAAAACTAACAACCCAATAACTGAGAAAACTTGCACGTACCACGACTAAAAAACGAAATATGTACAAAGTGGCAGCCTTTCGACTGCCACTCCTGGTTTCTCATCTATTGCGGACGGTGTACTAGTCCGCTTCGAGCTGCGCCAGCACCTGCGCAACAGCTCCGTCCAGCGCTTCCTCTGGCGACAGTTCGCCCTGTACCACAAGCGTCCCGGCGTTCACCCAGGCGTCCCACACGTAGCCCATCGCAGGGATGGACGGCATCGGGACTGCATTGACGCCCGCCGCATTGAAGCCCGCCGTATTGGGGTCTTCAGCCGCATTGAAGATCGACGCCCAGGCCGAGGGACGCGGTTCAGCGTCGAAAATGGCCTGATAGTTTTCCTCGGTGGCGAGGAAGTCCACCGCGAACACCTGCGCCAGCAGCGCGTTTTCCTTGTAGGCATTAACTACGAGGCCCTGCACGCCCAGGAACGGATATCCGGGTTCGCCGCCCTCTTCAGCCGCCGGGAACGCCGAGATCGCGTAGGGGACTCCGGCGGTGTCGAAGCGGTTGATCGCCCAGGGGCCGGTCATGATGAAGGCCGAACGCCCGGTTTCAAACAGCACATGCGACGATTCCCAATCGATGTTGTCCGACACGATGCCCATGTCTACCAGGCTCTTGACCCAGGCCAGACCAGCGGCCATGCCTTCGTTATTCAGGCCGAAATCCTCGACCGTGAAGTTACCCGCGTCGTCACGGCCAAAGATGTAGCCGCCAAACGACGTGAAGACCGGGTAAATGTTGTAGGTCAGATCGGGGAGGCCAATGGCCGAGTCGATCTTGCCTTCATCGAACAACGCCTGCCCGATTTCGGCTACTTCAGCCCAGGTCGCGGGCGCGTCGGGAACCAGTTCCGAATTGCGGAAGAAACCGATGTTTTCAACCGCGAGCGGCAGGCCGTACAGTGCACCATTGTAGGTGAACCCGTCGATGGCATTGGGCAGATAGGATTCGGCCTTGTCGCCCAGGTCAATCACCGCCGCCGCGCCATTTTCCACCAGCGGGCCGAGGTTGTCGTGCGGGATGATGATCATGTCGGGGCCTTCGCCCGAAGCCGCGCCGAGCGTCATCGTGTTGCGAATTTCGCTCAGGTCCACCACTTCAACGGACAGGCTCACGCCGTACTCGGCCTCGAACTGTTCGCCGAGTTGGTTAAGCACTTCCAGACGACCATCATCATACACCCACAGCGTCAGCGAAACATCCTGTGCTGACACCAGGCTGCTTGCGCCGATAACGCTAAGCAAAACGACTATTACCAACAGGGAAAGAGATTTTTTCATCGAAAGTATCCTCCAGAATAAACTGTTCTGCTTTTGCTTGCCACACATCAATCAACTCGTGTTGACTACTTGTGTTGATTCAGTATAAACTGGATTTTACAAAAAAGTCAAGCAAATTATGCTGGTGTTTTTTTCGACTATTAACCCGTATCCGAGGTTGTCCATGAAAATCATTAAGAACTTCAACCAACACTGGCTTTTCCGCCCGGAATACGTCGAACCGGGTGAACCGGATAACGATTTTGCAGCCATTACGCTGCCCCACACCAACAAACTGTTCAGGCAGCGCTTTGTCGATAACCGCGATTACCAGTTTGTTTCAACCTACCGGAAATATTTTTCAGTTACGGAACAAATCACCGGCAAACAACTATTTTTGGATTTCGACGGGGCCATGCTGGTCAGCAC
>JAFGTJ010000058.1 GCA_016934195.1 Anaerolineae bacterium
GGCTGGCTGCGTGCGGCGTTGGAGCCGGTAGGGGACGCGCTGCGGTTTCTGCGGTTGGATGATGAAGGTAAGACCGCCACGATGCCGGTGGACTTCGTGGTTCCCCAGGCATTATTACTGTGTAATGGCCTGACGGAGTCGGACGAATGGCGCGATCACGCCGGAGTGCTGGTCGATCAACTTAAAGACGTTGCCCGCGAGTCCGTTAAGCGCACGCACCAGGACATTCAACGGGCTGTTGACGCCAAACAGATCGCGGCGGTACGCGATGTGAAACCAACGGTTGATGGTCTGGCAGCGGTGGCAGATCGACTGCCGGAAGTCGTTGGGCCGGACAGTGAATTGCTTCAGGAGATAGATCAACTCCTCGGTGAGTATGGGGAGTTGTACCAACTTTTCGCAGCGTGGCGCAATCTGGCACGCCAGCACGGGGTCGAAAACCCGGACAGGCACGCGATCCTGGAACAACCGCTGGGCATTTTTAGAAAGATAGTAGACCTGATCCGCCAGTCACAAGAACGAGGGTGGGATATGCGAGATATTTTAGGTGATGACGAACAAGCCATCCAAAGTCTGGTTGAGCGGTTGGAGCAATTCGCGCGCCAGATCGCTGAACGGCATGAAGCGTCGTTAGCGCAACAGAAAACCTATGAGAATAAACTGGATGCCCGATTAGGTGAGTTTGACCAAACGGTCCACGATTTTCAAGGGCAGCTAAACACGCGAGCTACCTTAGCGGACTTGGGCGGCGTCCGGCGCGATGTGGATAACTTGCATAAGATAGACTTGCCGTCTTTGACAAAGCGTGTAGATGACATTGGCACAGACTTACACAATTTGCCCAACAACGTAGCGTCCCTACGGGACCTGCAAGCGTTAGACATGCGTATTGCCGAAATACGGCAGCAGGTGAATGACCTGGAACGATCATTAAAAACGACATCTCCCGAATTGGTTGGTTTGGCCGCGTTCCGTGAGCAGCGCCAACGGCTGGATGATGCCGAGTCTCAGGTGATCCGCGAGATAGTGGGGCGGATCGGGGGTGTTGAGGTCAAAAATGACGAGGCGCGGCTGGAACTGCTTCAGGAATTGCACGACATCGCGCGGACGTGTTCGTGGGCGGTATTCGGGCAGGTATTCGGAGATTGGGACACGGCATTCCAGGCCCACGCCAGGACATTGAAGGGGTACAAACCCGCAAAGAGCGACAGCGCTGACCCCTCAGGTTTTGGGGCTGAATTATCCAGGCTGGCCGAGGATAATAAAGGGGACTTTCCAATAATCCATTACTGGTATGAGTCGGTGTGCAAAAAATACCAGTCGGCGCAACCAGCAACCGCAACACAATCAACCGAGGAAACGCAAACGTCCAAACATAAGTTTGATCAATCACATGGCAGCAGTCGCTAAGGAGCGTGTGAGATGGCAAAACGTTCAGAACACCACCAGACCTCAACCTCTCCGTCGCTGCCGCCGCGTTTCCGAATCGGTGATACGCCACGCCGGTCAGTAGGGTCGCGGATCGCGGCTGTGTTGTCAGTCCTGATCGTGCTGCTGCTGGTGCTTGCAGTAGTCTTTCTCCTGTCGAGGATATTGGATCAGGATAACACGATTGACGAGTTGGAACAGACTCAACAGGCGCAGCAAACGCTGCTGCCGTCGTTGACGCCCACTTTGATAGCGTCGTCTGGCGGGGGGGCACTACCGACCGCTACGCCGCGCGATGGTAATGACGATTTGTCCCCTGAGTCAATCGCAACGGCCACCTTACCACCTACACCGACCCCCAATGCTACAGAGCAGCATCAGGCGCTTGAAACACAGGTAGCCAACATCTCGCGCACAGAGATTGCGGCAGCCTTAGCTACGCCAACCCCCGATCCCAACCAGGTTGAGGACGCGCCCGCGTCGTTGGTCGTGTGGACGGAAGGCGATCCGGTGGTGTACGCGGGGAGTTTGGACACGCTGCCGTTTGTGATGGTGAATAAGAGCGCGCCATCTGAAGAGATTGCGGTTCAAGTGCCGGTGGGCGGTGTGGCCGATAAGGTAGAAAATTGCCAACAGGTTGTTTCCCAATCATGGATTATTCCTGTTGGTACATCACGCACTGGCGTATATTGCCCGCCAGTGGGGGAGTTTGTCGGCCCGGTTGAGATTAAGTTTGTGGCGGCAAATGGCAGTGTGTTGGCCGCATTGCCCATCGAAGTCCGGCGCGATTGGCTGACCGTCTCGTTGGACCCGTTCGCGGTGGAATTGGAACGGGACACGAACGGGGCGACCGAGCTTACCGCCTCATGTCCTGATCTGGATTTGAACCGTCCCTTTTATCCGCTCCGGGTTGGGCTGGTAGCAAATAATGCGGTTGGGGATATTCCGCGCCGGTATACAGTTACTGTGGACACCGGATTGACGGGGACATTTGTTATCGACGGCGCATGTTCACCTGAAACTCAGAACAAGACGCGCTGGGTCTTTGAATTTGAGCCGGGCGATAGCCAATCATTCTACTACCAACCAATAGCCCCGCTTGCAGGTGGACCAGAAGGAGTGCCCCAATTTACCGTCACGGCTTCGAATGCGTCGGGAGTGCCAATGTCCTTGCTACAGGTAGTGTATATACGCAATGAGGCTAATTTGCGGGCGGAACCTGCGGCTGCTGCGGAGCTGGTGAAGCGCCTGCTGGCATCGACGATTGCTGCTTATCCGGTGATAAGCTCGCAGTCTGATGTAGGAAACACTGCTTGGACCTGGTATCAAGTTGATCTGGGTGAAGGAAATCAGGCCTGGGTCCGGTCGGATGTCATTACGGATTTGTCGCCACGATAATCAGTGGCATTGGCGGGACGAGATCGCTGCACACAAGGGAGCGCAGGACGTGCAACGGGGAACTGAGAACAGCCAGCACAGGATAGGGACACGGCAAGGCGGATCGCTGTTGGTGCTCCTGGCGCTGGCGAGTGTGCTGGTGGTATTGCTGGCGGCGTGCGGCGGCGGAACGGATTTGCCCAAACAAACAACTACGCCACTACCAGTCCCGACTATCACGCCGACTCCGACCCCGCTGCCGACTATTACACCCACGCCCCAGGTATCGGATATCGAGATCACGGTCGTCGTCATAACCCGCAATGGCGAAATGCCCGGTGATGGGCGCTCGACGGCTCCGGTGCGCGCGACGGTGAATACGCCGCCCGGCCTTGATCTGGAAGGCGCAACGGTATTTTTCCGCGTGGAAGGCGGCGGCAGCGTCGATCCCACCAGCGCTATTGTGACCAACGGTCAGGCCAACACGACCTACACGGCGGGCGAAACCGGCAGCCGAAGCCCCGTTGTGTTATCCGCCATTATTGACGTGCTGGCGCTTGGGCGCGCGATAGGCACGGCAGAGTTTGTGCTGGTGCGACAAAGTGTTTCGGTGGCCTTTGATGGGCCGGTCGTGGTGGCGGCGGGCGTGGTGTATGAGGTGCCGTTCACGCTGCATGTCTCTTCGGCAGACAACCTGGGAGGCCGTTATTCGGTGGTGTTGAGCGCATCGGACGGCACAATCCAGGCGGACGAAGGGAGTGGACGGGCGGTACGTGTCGAGGCGTCGGCGGGTTCCCAGAGCGTGCGGTACATCGCGCCAACCACCCCTGCGCGGGGATCGGGGGAACTATGCGCGCAGTTGGCCGACCGGATGGTGATGGACGATGTTTGTACCTCTATTTCCTGGGGACCACCCGCCGCACATCTGGACGTGGCAATTCCGCCCCAGGTGTACTGGTCGGTGGATCAAGCCGCGAATATCGGCGCGGCGGCGTTTAATGAGGCAGGCGCGCGGTTGACAACCTACGCGACGGTGTGTTACCGCGTGGGACTTGCGTCGTCGGCTCCACCCGATGGTCAATATTTTTTACAGTATCCTGCCGGGTCGCGTATGTCTTTACCGGGCGGGGAATGTGTCACGACGCTGCTCGATCCCGAAAAGGCTTTTACCTACACCTCGTTTAAGCCCTGGCCCGAAGTCTGGGTCGTGGAGTGGGAAGTGTCCACGCCGGGATATAACGCGGAATTCTTGCAGCAAACGGGCACGACAGTTTTTACGCCCCGCAGCGCGCGTATCGACAACCCGGCGGCGGCGCTGCGTTTGACGAAAGACGGCGCGACATTGGTTTTTGTGCCCGATGTGACTCCGGTCAATTTTTGGCTGCATACCATGCAGGTATGGGATGACAGCCGCCCCACGACAACCGGCCTGATCCGGTTTTACATCCCGGAGGATGCGCTGGCGGGCGAAGAACAGCCGGGAAGCCGCACAGTAGAGGCGGTGTCATCATGGAATATCTACCGCCAGACGCATAAACCCGACATGAATCTGACTTTTACTTCTACCGGCTTAAGTATAGACTATCTAAGTAACGTCGTGTTGGTGGACGAAGCATCGGGCCGCGCGTGGCGAGAGGTCTTTGTGTTTGTCGAGATCGACTCGGCCATGTTGAGTTGGCAATAAGACTCATTTTGCTTACCGGGATGTATAGCAGCGCAGGTAAAAATTATGGCTAACCTAAAAAAGTGGCTCGTCATGATGGGCGTGCTCGGAATGTTGGTGGCGGTCGTGCTGGTTACAGCCACGTCGGTTAAGGCTCAGCCATCTGCACAGTCGTCCACCACACCAAAATACAGCGGCGTAGATATGCTGTTTGTGATCGATCAGAGTGGCAGCACCTGCGGCCTGCCGTGTGGTGCGCCCGCGTACCTGGGGAATGGCTCCGACCCATCCAATCTGCGTTTTTTCGGCCCACAATACTCATTGAACTGGCTGCACCGGTTCCAGGATATCGTGAAAGACTATGATCCGGTAGAAGTCAACATGGGGTTGTTTGGGTTTGGCGACGAACAGCGTTCGCTGTTGCAGTGGACGAACCTCGGCACGCTGTCGGATGCGGACGTGCTGCGGCTTAACGACGATATTTCACCGACGCGATTTGGTAATGTCAACCTGGGCAATACCGATATTTACGGCGCGCTGCGTTACGCCAAGCAAATGTTCGACACGGCACCTGCTCCGGCTGAAGCCGGTACGAAGCACATCAAGGCTATCGTGCTGTTGACCGATGGCGAACCGTGCGTGGGTGACGAATGCAATGATACGACGAAGGGACAGCACTTGCTGCGGGTAGAAAACCTGGTGCGGGATGAACTCCCAGGGTACGAGTTGTACGTCGTGGTGCTGGATTCAACCAACCGGTTTTATTCCCGGTGGGAAGTGCAGTGGAAAGCCATCGTGTGCGCCAACCAGGCCAACCAACCGGCGGGCTGCAACTCGATAGAGCGCTATGTGCAGGCAACCGATGGGGCGGATATCTCCAAAGAGTTCAACCGTATTTTGACCGATCTGGTGCAGCAGGTGGCGACCGGCATCCGGCGGCAGGTGGTGGAACTGAACAATGGAATTGGCTATTTTGATGTGCCCCCGTACCAGCAGTTTGTGCGTATCAACATCTTCAAGATCGACAGTACGCCAATCTCAGGTGTCAGGATTTTGCAGCCTGACGGGGTGGTGTATCCCAATCCCGGCGAACAGGGCACTAACACGCCCATTCAGACCTACGAGATCAGCAGCACGAATATTCAACCGGGGCGATGGACGTTGGACGTATCACAGGCCCCGGCGAATGTCATCGACACCGTTGAAACTATCTCGGACTTTATCAGCGCTGGGGCCAGGGTGGAAATAGCGCCGGTTGATGCGGCACAGGCCGATCTGCTCATGTTCACCAAAGCCACCTTTACCGTCAAGATCGTGGATAAAGGCGGTCTGCCGCTGGACCTGTACGGTGATCCGGCTGATCCGTCCTACCCGCTTTACCCGCTGGATGTGAAGCTCAAACTGTACAAAAAGCTCGGCGTTGATACGCCGCAAGGTCCACCCGAACAGATAATTTCCCTGCCGCTGGCGTCACAGGTATATAACCAGTTTATGGCAACGGAGTTCCTGCGTTTTTCCGGCGAATACGAGGTCCGGCTGGATGCGTCGTATATCGACGATCTGGGACAGATGCAGTACGTGATGGAAGACCTGCCAATACAGAATATCGACGTACAGGGCACCGCGCGCAGCACGCTTTCCATTGCCGAGTCCTATGCCGATGTACACGGCCTGAATCCAAACAGCCAGCGCGCCGGTCTGCCGGTAGAACTGCGCGCCGATCTGCGGGCCAAAGGGACCGACCAGCCCTTGCAAGCCGCCGCAGATATGGCGTTCCAGGTGACGACCACTAACCAGGACGGTTTTCCGGTAATAGACCAACAGGTGCTGCCCAACAGTCCGGCAGCGGGCGTGGGTGAGGTGATAGCGGCCCTGGCATTGAGCGAACCGGGGCAATACACAGTCGAAGTGAACCTGGGTTGGGAACGGCCCGATGGAACCTTCGATATACTGAGTACCGATGTGATGTCGCTGGAAATACGCCCGATCACGGAACTGCGGGTGATCATTGTGCGGCCCGAAGATGGTTCGTCCAAAAACGTGATGCCGTTTGAGTTCCTAGGCAAAACGCCGATGACGATCCAGGTGGAAATACGGGACGAAAACGGTCAAGAGGTGTCATTGCAGGGTATCACCAATGGGGCCGAACAACACCCGACGGTGATCTTGAAACACAACGGCAAACGCGAAGACATCTCGGACCAGATGATCGAGAGCCGTCCGGGTATCTATCAGGCGACGTTAGAGCACAAAGGACGCGGCAGCTACAAGGTTGAAGCCAGCGTGCTCACGCAGGATTTGCAACTGGCTGGCGATCACCGTTGGAACCCGTCCAGCGCCACCGCCGAGCACTCGCGCGGCTGGTCCACCGTGACGAAAATCATCATGCTAGCGGTGGGCGTGGGAATCATTGTACTCGCGGTGCTCATCGTGCTATGGCTCTGGTTACGCTGGCGGTTGCGGCAGAACCCGCTGCAAGGTGCGCTGGTCTTGAAGGTTCGTGACACAGCCGGTTATGAAAGCCTGGTAGACAGCATTAAGCTGGATGATTTTGGCGTAAACACGAAAACGTTTAAAGGCAAGGGCGAGTTCGAGCGAATAGTCGTGACCACCAAGCGCGATGCTCATGTGAGCGAAGAGAAGTCGTTCTATGTGAAGAAACTGCGCATCAGGGGCCAGAATATCCGGGTGAGTGGCAACACGCTCTTTATTCCGGGCTTTGAGCAAACCGTCTACCAGGAAACCGGCATGGACATTATGGTGGACTACATCGTGGGCAATAATACCGACACGGGGATGTTCTAACCTGCGGTACTGACGAGGCACTGACGAAGCGCTGAGGCGAAAGGAAAGGGTTGTCATGGCAGAGCCGTTATCGGCACTCATTATTGGTCTGGGTGGGTCTGGCGCGTGGACACTGGTCCATGTAAAACGCCAGTTGATGGATATGTATAACAACCGGGTTCCCAAAAATATCGGGTTGGCGGTGTTTGATACGGCGGACGAGCCGATTGTTGGGGTAGGCGCGGGCGGCATGACCCGCGACCAGGGAACCGGTGTGGGCACGGTAGGGCTGGAGCCTTACGAATACGTGCATGTGGGCGGCGATGCGTATGAGATGGTACGCCGGGTGGCCGAGACGGACGATTATCCCCACATCAAGTCATGGCTGCTGGCGGAACGGTATTTGAAAGAACTCCCGCGCACGATCTTCCACCTGGATAAAGGGGCCGGGATGTTCCGGCAGTTGGGACGTCTGGCGCTGTTCCGTTCGCTGGCGCAACCGTCCAATTCCCCGGTGGCGTCGGTATTGGATACCAAGCTCACCGGTCTGGCGCGCGAATCGAATAATACTATTCTGGTGATGATCGTGGGATCGATGGCCGGTGGCACGGGGGCCGGGTTGTTCCTGGATGTGCCGCACATTATCCGGCGGGTGGCGCTCAATAACCACGTTAACATCAACCTGCGCGGCTTCTTTTACCTGCCCCAGGCATTCGCCCGTGACCTGGACTCGAACAAAATGGAACCGGCCAAAGCGCGCGCGTTTGCGGCGATGCGCGAGTTACAGCGTTTCATGCTGAGCGAAGACTACAAATACGGCTATCCGATGCACTATCACGGTAAACAGTCGGGTGTCAATGCGGCCATTTACCGGGCGGAAAACCGCGAGAAACTGTACGATTTTGTGTACATTCTCGA
>JAFGTJ010000395.1 GCA_016934195.1 Anaerolineae bacterium
CGCGTCACGATCCGCAATTACCGCGACGACCCGATCTCGCTGGCGGAACTGTCCTACCTGCTGTGGTGTACGCAGGGTATGAAGACCGGCACGGAACCGTTCGGCCTCCGGCGAACCGTCCCGTCTGCCGGGGCGCGTCACCCGTTTGAAACCATCGTGCTCGTGAATAATGTGGACGGCTTGCAACCCGGTCTGTACCGCTACATCGCCAGCGCGCACAAGCTGGTTTCGATCACGTTCGCGGACGATATCGCGGAACGCATTACCGGGGCGTGCATGAACCAGAATCAGGTCCGGGCCAGCGCCGTGACGCTGATCTGGGTCGCCGTGCCGGAACGGAGCGTCTGGCGCTACGGCGCGCGCGCCTACCGCTACCTGTTCGTGGACGTGGGTCACGTCTGCCAGAATCTTTACCTCGCGGCGTGGGCTATCGGCTGCGGCGTGTGCGCGATTGGCGCGTTCTACGATGAGCAGATCAACGGCATTTTGGACCTGGACGGCGCGAGTCAATTCGTCATCTACGCCGCGACGGTCGGCAGGATGCGAGATTAGCGGATTCCCCATGCCCATCCTCCAAATCCGCGAGCTGTCCCTGTCACGCGGCGGCCAGCCGGTGTTACATAAGATTAACCTGAGCATCGAACCGGGCGAAGTCTTTCTGCTGATCGGGCCAAGCGGCAGCGGTAAAAGTTCCCTGCTGCGCTGCCTGAATCGCCTGGAAGAACCCGCCCCCGGCACGGTGTTTCTGGACGGCACCGATATCACCGCCCTGCCCGTGCCGGACCTGCGCCGCCGCGTTGGGATGGTCTTCCAACAGGTCGCCATGTTCCCCGGTACGGTGGCGGACAATCTCGCCTATGGGCCGGGACTGTGTGGCGACTCACTCAGCCGGGCGCGCGCGCTTGATCTGCTGGGCATGGTGACGCTCGAACCGGACATTGCCGACAAACCGGCGGGCGAACTCTCCGGCGGGCAGGCGCAGCGGGTCGCCATTGCCCGCGCATTGGCAAATCAACCGGACGTCCTGCTGCTGGACGAGCCAACGTCCGCGCTGGACCCCATCGCCACCCACGCCGTCGAAACCACGCTGACCGGGCTGCGCGAACGGTTGGGACTCACGCTGGTGTGGGTATCACACGCCGTCGAGCAGGCGCGGCGCGTGGGGGATCGGGTGCTGCTGCTGGATGGTGGGCGCGTGGTGCGAATTGGATCAGTGGCCGAGATGCTCGATCCGGTCAACGGCGACCGGCGGGCGCTGGCCTTCGCGTTGGGCGACGAGGCCGGAATGCAGGCCCAACCGGGCGCGTAGGGGCGCTGCTTGCCGCGCCTCCCCCCTCTCCATTTTGAATGGAGAGAGCCGACCAGAGGTCGGACCGGGGATGAGGCCGTTGTTACGAATTTTATGACATTCACGAGGGCTAAGATCATGGATATCCTGGACCAAATCGACACGATTCTGCGCGACCTGGGCAGCCTGGAGCGCGTCGGACTCTCGCTGGTGCTGGTGCTGCTGGCGGCGTTGATTTCACGCTGGCAGCGCGCCGATCTGGAATACGATCTTGTCACCGCGACGGCGCGCGGATTCGTCCAACTGATCGCCATCGGCTATGTGCTGGAACTGGTCTTCGAGCAGGATCACCCGCTCTGGACCACGCTCATATTGCTGGTGATGCTGACCGTCGCGGCGCGGACGACCGGGCAGCGCGGTAAAAAAACGCCCGGCGCGACCCGGATCGCCTTCCTCTCGATTGGTCTGGGATCGCTTTTTACCCTGGCCGTATTGGTGGTCGCGGGCATCTTCGACTACACCCCGCAGAACATCATCCCCATCGGCGGCATGATCATCGGCAACGCCATGACCACCGCCTCGCAGGTCATCAACCGGATGGCCGACGATTTGCACGATCACCGGGGCCGGATCGAGAACATGCTGGCCCTCGGCGCGACCGGTCGGCAGGCGTCACTGATCGAGTTCCAGCGAGCGCTGCGCACCGCCATGATTCCGCACATCGACACCACCAAAACCGTCGGCCTGATCAAGCTCCCCGGCGCGATGACGGGCATGATCCTGGCCGGGGCGTCTCCGCTGGCCGCCGTCAAAATCCAGTTGATCGTGATGTACATGCTGGTCGGATCGGTCACATTCACCGGCCTGATCGCGGCGCTGCTGACCTACCGCGCCTTTTTCACCGACGCGCACCAACTGCGGGCGATTCCGGCGTCCAAATAAACCTGCTACAATAGAGGCAGTACAGCATAGGAGATTTTCCGCATGGCAACCCTGACCGCCACTCCGACCGCCACTCTGACCATTCGTGCCGGGGAAACGCTCCCAAGCGGCCCTATCGTTGCAGTCGATGTGCCTGCCGAGGAATACATGGCGCGTTACGCCGAAGATTTTCACGAATGGCTGAGAGGAGTCGTAATCAAAATATCGCCCGAATCGCTGCGTCATGCGCTGATCATCAAGTATGTCACGAATCTGCTAGACGCCTACTTTGAACTCAATCCCAGTGGGCAGGCGCTGAATGCCCCATTCGTGATGCGCCTGAAAACCACCGGGTCCTTCCGCGAACCGGATGTGCAGGTTATCCTGAACGACAATCCCCACGAACTCACCGACACCGCCATGATCGGCCCCGCCGATATCTGCATCGAAGTCGTGTCACCGGAAAGCGCCGCCCGCGACTACGGCAACAAGCAGATCGAATACGAGCAGGCCGGGGTGCGCGAATACTGGATTATCGATCCGATCCGGCAGCGCTGCCGTTTCAACCGCCTGGACGATACCGGGACTTTCCGCGATATCCAGCCCGACGACGGCGAGCGCTACCATACGCCGCTGCTGCCCCGGTTGGCGCTGCACATCCCGACGCTGTGGCAGGACGAACTACCGGGCATCTCGGCAACAGTACAGGCAGTCCAGGCCATGTTCAACGACTGATCCGGGCCAATCAACTCCTATACCACTGGCCGAACGCCGCCGCCACGTCCAGCGCCCGCAGCACGCGCTGACCGCTGCGGATCAGCATCGCCATACCCTGCAATATCTGCATGATATCCTCGTCCCAGGCGGCTTCGCGCGCCAGACATTCATGCACAGGCCGGATCAATGCCAGCACCCGCTCGCAGCCAGGGCGGAGCGCCTGCCACGCTGCCAGAATCTCCCGTTCGCGCTCAAAATCGCGCGGTGCGGCCTGTTCGTTTGCGCCGGAATCAGGACCCAAATCAGAACCGGGGACCAGTTCGTTCAGAGAACCCAG
>JAFGTJ010000059.1 GCA_016934195.1 Anaerolineae bacterium
ATCAACTCGTTCGTGGACCAGGGTCATGTCCGGTCTATAAAAAAGCGCCTGACCGGGCACACAACCCGGTCAGGCATACTGTGAGGGGGGATCACAGCGTCTGGTAGTCTATTCCATCCTGTCGGGATGGTACGGCGTCAGGGCTATTCCAGGTATTCCCCCAACCCGTAGTCATCCTGCATCTGGCGCAGCTTGCTGAGCGCCGCGTGCTGCAACTGGCGGATTCGCTCGCGGCTGTAACCCATCAACTGCCCGATCTGCGACATGCTGTGAGTGTCGCCGTTTTCCAGGCCGAAGCGCAGCCGGATGATGCGCGCCTCACGCGGGGGGAGCGCCCCCAACAGGAAGCTGATCGACTCGACCAGCAGTTGACGCGCGGCGGCTTCTTCGGGCAGTTCGCTTTCCTGGTCGGCCACCAGGTCGGCGCGCGGACGGTTTTCCTCGTCGCCGATCAGTTCGTCCAACTGGACCGGTTCGCGGGCGGCCATCATGGTCGTTTCGACCTGTTCGGCGGTCAGTTCGGACTCTTTCGCCAGTTCTTCATAGGTTGGCTCGCGGCCCAATTCCTGGGCCAGCCGTTCGGCCACCCGCCGCAGACGGCCCCAGCGCTGCCCCTGGTTGATGGGCAGCCGGATGGTGCGCCCGCGATCCCCGGCGGCGCGGGCAATCGACTGGCGAATCCACCACGTCGCGTAGGTGCTGAGACGCACGCCGCGCCCCGGATCAAAGCGATCTACGGCTTTCATCAAACCCAGGTTGCCTTCCTGGATCAGGTCCGGCAGCGGCAGCCCGCGTCCCTGGTATTTTTTGGCAATCGAAATGACCAGCCGCGTATTCGCCATGATCAATTCCTGGCGAGCGGCCTCGGCCATTTCCAGCACGTCATAAAAATCGTCGCCCGCCTGCTCGTCAATAACCGGCATGTCCTGCGCTTCCAGCCGGTCCTGAACGGAATTCCCGGCCTGGACCATGCGGGCCAACGACTGCTCGCGGACCGAGTCAATCGGTTCGGAAATTGGGCGAATATCGCGGAAATAAAATTGCAGTAAGTCGGCATCGACGGGGGGAAGATACCCGTTATCGGCCACCTTCGCGGCAGCCGCCTCAGCCGGACGGGGGGTAGTATCATCGTCTTTCAGCGCGTGTAATGCAACCATCAGAATCTTCTGCCTTTGCGCTACCCGGCGGATAGTGTTCCGCCACCCCAATACTCAGTTGTTGGTGAATGGTTTTGCGCGGGTGGTGATTCGCTCAAAACCCAAAACTAAACGGCTCATGAAAAAGTTTTTTGGTAAGGCTGGTCCCTATCATACTATTTTTTATGATATCTTTCAAGTTAATCTTCATTAGAATCAGATAAGTGTGAGTCTCCTTCCAACTGCTCCAATTTACGGGTACGTGGTCGTGGACTGGCCGGACGGTTTATCAGGTTAGATGCGTTGAGATGTGTTGGGGTTGCTATGTGTTCACCAGAGTAAGTATAGTATATCAGATTTCTCAAAACGCTACGCGGCGGGTACTCTATGACTGTTAAACGAACTCCAACTGACCATCTCCTGGCGGATCCGCTTCCCCCTGACCGGCGCGTTACGCCGCGCCAACTGGTATCTTACGGTCTGTGGTTGGGTCTGGGGATGATCGCCGCTGCGTGGATATGGCGCGGTGCGCCCGGCGATCATCTCCCGCCCCACTGGTTCCCGGCGGCGCACTGGGCGCTGGATGTGGCGCTCGGCGCGCTGGTTGGACTTGGGTTCGGATTAGGGGCGTGGCGGCTGCTGGATTGGGTGCCGTCGTTGAAGCGCATTGAAGAGTTGGTTGTTACGACGGTGGATATGTCGATGCTGCGGTACCGCCACGCCGTTTACGTGGGATTGTTGGCCGGTATCCCGGAAGAAATCCTGTTCCGGGGAGCGATCCAGCCCACGCTGGGGTTAGTCCTGACTTCTGCGCTGTTTGGGGCGCTGCACGCCATCACATGGGTCTACTTTGTGTATGCGATGATAGCTGGAATGGTGCTCGGTGTCTTAGCGCAGTGGCGGTCGGGCTTGTGGGCGTCGGTGGCTGCGCATACGGTGATTGACGTGGTTATGCTCGCGTTGTTAATTCGTTCCTGGCGGCGACGTGGGCTTGAGCATCCCCCATCTGGCACAGAAGCCGGATGACTAACCTGCCTTTATAATACATCAAGACTGCTTGATGCGTATCCGCCAGAATGCTCATTTTGCTTTGAGTAAAATTACCCACTTCGCGCCCACCTGCCGGGGATAATGCCGGTGCGGGTCCAGGCGAACAGCGCTTCTAAAAACAATCCCAATATTAACCCCGCATAAACCACTAACCAAAAACAAAGATTGCATCAACTTTCGCTTTACTTTTCCAAAAAAGTATGTTATTTATATACATGGAGCGCGTAATTCTCTATATGGACATGCTCAATTCTCTATATAGGCTTGCGCAAAACGGGTAATATGCTCAATCATCAATAAGGGTCAGGAGAATTCACCAATGCAAGCTGCAACAAAACCCAGTATCAATTTCCACCAGTTTTATACCGAGATCGAGCGCGTGGCCGAACTCACCGAGACTCCCTGTGATCGAAACGTCTTTCAACCCGTCATAGAGGTATATCAAGACCAGTTTGACGACGGGGTCGCATCGTTCCGAACCACCACCAAGCCGGTCGGCAAGCGCGAACTGGATGTGCGGTATGTCAACGTGACGCTGCCGCATGATCCCTACCAGATGGCGCTCGATTACGGGTTCCTGACGGAAACAGGGCATCCGGTGGAATCGTTGATGCGGGAGATTCAACAGCGCTGCCCGGTGGGCGGTTATGGCGTCGATATCAGCGCCAGCCGGGGATTCACCAAGATATGGACCCTGTTCCGCGAGACGATGCCCGCCGCCGATCTGCTCAGCCTGCCGTCGCTGCCGCCTGCCGCCAGGGAGTACGCCGGGTTGCTGGATCAGTACAACCTGAACCAGTTCACCCTGGTTGCCATCGATTTTGTGACCCGCATCTTCAATATGTACGTCCTGTTCCGCACGCCCGAAAACAACCCGCCCACGTTGGCGGGCGATCTGATCTCCGAACTGGGATTCAACCAGCCGTCGGACGAAGAGCAGGCGTTATTCTCCCGGTGTGGCGACGTCCATTTCACGTTTTCCTGGGATGCGCCCACCTGCGAGCGGCTGAGTTTTGTCGTGCTCCACATGCCCGCAGCCCAATTCCCGGCGCATTTGCATCCCATGTTCCCCCGGCTGCTGGACGGTTTCCCCACGCTCCGGGATCAGCGTTACGCCTCGATCCAATCGGCTTACTCGCTGCGGCGCGGCGATTACCTGAAGATCGAAATGGACTACACCGGCATGGGGATGGCGATGCGGGCCGCGATGGATATCAACGAGTAACCCGGCAGTAATCCGGCCTGACGAATCGACTCTGTATCATGTATAACTAACATTGGAGAAGGAGATCAAACGAAATGACCATTGAACTACAAGAACTGCCCGGTGAACCGATCATTACGGTCGCGGTTCGTATGCCCCATGATCCGCAAGCAGATGTCGTCCTGTCGCTTCAAGCCGTCAGCGATTTCAAGAAAAAAAGGGACGGACATGTGTACCGGGTCGTGGACCTGTCCCTCTTTGACTTGAGCTTCAGCGAAGCGATGGTGGCGATGGGAGTCGAAGTCGGCAAGGACGGTGGGATCAATGATCCCGATGTTTCCACGGTCTATGTCGGCTCCGGCGAATGGGTCCAGTTCGGCGTCAAAGCCTTCCGCGAGCAGGAGCAATACGGCACCGTCAATATCCTGCACCTGTGCGAGACGATTGAGGAAGGGATCGCGTTTGCGCGGTCTGATATCGAGAAGAAGAAGTAAATAGACCGTCAGCTCCGGCGGGCGATATGGGCTACCGGCAGCGTAAAAGCAAATTCGCTGCCTACGCCCTCTTTGCTGG
>JAFGTJ010000396.1 GCA_016934195.1 Anaerolineae bacterium
GACTGGATCGCGGATCACCTGGACCTGTTCGATCCGGAACGCTACAGGTTTTAGCGATGAACGAACCCGTTACCATCCGGCGCGCAATACCCGATGATGCCCCGGCCATCGCCCGGCATCGTCGCCTGATGTTTGAAACAATGGGCCACACCAACCCGGCCCTACTGGATACGATGGAAGCCGCGTTTGTGCCCTGGGTACGGGAACGTCTGGCAAGCGAAATCTATCTCGGCTGGCTGGCCATAACCGGGGCAGGATTCGCGGCATCGGGAGCAGGGCTTTGGGTGCGCGAGTATCCGCCGAACCCGATAGACATGGGCTTCCGGCGGGGTTATGTCCTCAACGTGTACACCTACCCGGCCTACCGGCGGCGTGGGCTGGCGCGGCAGTTGGTGAAGTGTGCGGTTGTGTGGTGCCAGGAGCAAAACATCAACGGCGTGATGCTGCACTATACCGAAGCCGGACGGCAGATTTACGAATCATTGGGCTTCCGGTTGGGCAACGAAATGTTCATGTGGACCAAAAATTTGCAGAGTGGCGATGAGCACGAAACGTAACCTGCTTTTTGTCTCGGCCTACAGCGGCATTGGCGGCGGGGAAAGCGTGCAGTTGAACCTGATGCGCGCACTTGATCCCGACCGCTACACTCTGCATCTGGTTGGCCCGCGTGATGGTCCCTGGCCGCAGGCGGCGCAGGACAGCGGTGCGACGTTCCACGCCATCCCCTATCGCGGGATCAATACGTGGTTCGTTCCGGCCATTTACCAGCGCTTCCCAATCAGCGGTAAACTGGCCGATCTCGCCCGCCACCTGGACATTCACGCCATCCACACCGACTACCACTCGCTGCCCTTTGCCGTCGTCGCGGGACGGGCCAACCGGATTCCGGTGATCTGGAACGCGATGGGCTGGTGGTTCCCGGCCAAACCCTGGCAGCGGCGATTCTTCCGCGAGGACGTCACACAGATCGTCGCCATTACGCAGGCCGTGCGGGATCGCTGGTTGGGCGACCGGCCTTTTATGCCGTCTGACCGGATCAAAATCATCGTGCCCGGTGTCGATCCTGATCATTTCCATCCTGGCGTAAACGGATCGACGGTGCGGGAAAAACTGAACATTGGCCCGGATGTGCCGCTGGTGTGTTTGATCGCGCGTTTCCAGCGAGTCAAAGGGCACGACATTTTTCTGGACATGGCGCGGCGGATTCTCGCGCAAATGCCCGATGCGCGATTTGCCATCGCGGGCGAAAACGTCTTCGGTGTATCCAAAGACGAAACTTATAAACGCGATATCCTGACCGGGGTACAAAATGATCCCGTGCTGCACAAAAAGCTCACCTTTCTCGGCTTCTGGGATGATGCCCGCGAAGTCATCGCCGCCGCCGATGTGGTGGTGTGCGCCTCGCGGTTCGAGTCGCTCGGCATGGTCCACCTGGAAAGTATGGCGATGGGCTGTCCGGTCGTCAGCATGAACAACGGCGGCCCGGCGGAAACCCTGGTCGATGGCAAAACCGGCTATCTCGTCCCGCCGGAAGCGCCGGACGTTCTGGCCGACCGCGTGATCCGGCTGCTGCGCGATCCGGTGTTACGCGCGCGCATGGGGCAGGCAGGACGGGCGCGCGTCCTGGAACAATTCACCGCGCAAGGTTACGCTGCACAGTTTGCACAAGTCATTGAGGGTTTGGTGTAATATGGACCTGCTGCTGATTTCCCGCTGCCCACCGTTTCCCATTTATCACGGCGACCGCCTGATCCCCTTTCACCTGGCGCGTGAGCTGTCCAGCCGCCGCTGCCAGATCGACCTGCTGGCCTTTTACGACCGGCCCGAAGATTTGGCCGAAGTGCCGCGTTACGAGCAATATTTTCACGAGGTTGTACTGATCCGCGAGCCGCGCCGCACGCCGCGCCAGTATTGGTATCGCAACGTGAATCCCGGCAGTCGTTTTCCGCGCCGCGCCGAGGAAAGCTGGTCGCCGGAAATGTGGCGGGCCATCCAACGGCGGATTCAGGAACGCCCCTACGATCTCGTGCATGTTTTCGGCGGAATCCAGGTCTACGAATACTGGCGGCTGGTGAACCAGTTGCCCAATATCATCGTGCCCTACGAATCGTACAGCCTGTGGTTAGAGCGAGCTATTCAGCAGGAAAACCGACTGCTCCCACGCCTGATCAAACGCTTCCAGTCCCGCATGTCCCGCAGTTTTGAAAGCTGGATGTTCGATCAATACGAACGGACAGTGGTCCTGACCAATAAAGATGCAGACATGCTCAAGACCCTGAATCCGCGCACCGCTACCGCCACGATCCCAAATGGCGTGGATGTGGATTACTTCACCTCCACCGGCCACGAACCGGACGAACCGGTGCTGCTGTTCACCGGCAACTATGATTACGCGCCGAACCTGGATGCCGCGCTGCGGTTGGTGCGCACTATTTTTCCCCGTGTCAAAGCAGCGGTGCCCAACGCGCGCCTGTATCTCGTGGGCGGCAATCCGCCACCGGAACTGCTGGCCTATGCTTCGGAGTCGGTCGAAATTCCAGGGCGCGTCCCCGACTTGCGCTCCTACTTCGAATATTCCCTGATCTTCGTCAGCCCGTTACGGTTAGGGGCGGGCATTAAAAATAAAGTGCTCGAAGCGCTGGCAATGGAAACCAATGTGGTCGCCACCCCGCTAAGCTGTGATGGAATCCCGGTTCTCAGCGGCCAGCATGTATTGCTTGGCATTACCGACGACGATTTGGTTAACGCGATCTTCCGGCTGTTCAAAGACGCCACGCTGCGCCGCCAACTCCGGCAGAACGGGCGTCAACTGATCGAGCAGCAGTTCACATGGCGGCGTGTCACCGATATGTATGAAGCCCTGTACCACAACGTCATCCAGGCGCGGCGCAACCAGATTTCGATACCGACGCGCAACCAGACTTGACGAATAGCCAGGCTCATTGGTTCCATTTGGCTCTATTCGCGGCACCATAGCCCCGGTACGATCCGGTTATGGATGAGATACTGATTTACAAAGACGCGGTAGAGCCAATTTACCAGCAGTTGGCCCGCCATCTCCGGTTACAGATTGAAAGCGGGCGACTTGCTCCTGGCAATAAACTGCCCCCAACGCGCGATCTCGCCCGCCAGTTAGGAATTGGCCGGATCAGTGTGGTGAATGCCTATGCTCAACTGCAAGATAACGGCCTGATCGCGGCCCACCCAGGGCGCGGTACATTCGTCACCAGCGCCCAACCTGCCCCGGTTCCTGCCGAACCGATCTGGGCGGCACGCGATGCGCTGAACATGAGTATGCGCGAGATCACGCGGCTGGCGCGGCGTCCCGGCGTGATCGCCTTCAGCGGCGGCACGCCACCGGAGGAATTTTTGCCGGTGGAAGCGCTGCGCCACGCCATCAATACCGTGTTGGACCGGGATGGAGCTGCTGCCGTTGCGTATGAAGAAGCCGAAGGCTACCGGCCCTTGCGCGTCAGTGTCGCGGAATATGTGACATCGCTGGGCATCCAATGTCATCCTGACGACATTCTGATCACCGGGGGCACGCAGCAGGCGCTCGATCTCGTGGTGCAAAGCATGTTAGGCGAAGGCGACCGGCTGATCACCGGCAATCCGACCTACCTGGGACTGCTGGATATCGCGCACATCCGGCGGGTGATCCCGATTGGGGTGCCGGTCGATGCCGACGGAATCCGGCTGGATGCGCTGCAAAATGCCATCGACGAACACCAACCGCGACTGATCTACGCCGCGCCCACGTACCATAATCCGACCGGCGCGGTGATGCCGCTGCACCGGCGGCGGCAACTGCTGGCAATCGCCAAGCGCCACAATATCCCAATCCTGGAAGACGCCGTATATCACGAAATGGGCTACCGTGAGGACCCGCCGCCGCCGCTTAAGGCCCTGGACGAAGACAACATCGTGCTGCACGCCAGCGGCTTCTCCAAGATTTTACTGCCCGGCACCCGCACCGGCTACGTGATCGCCAATGGTCCGCTGCGTGACCGGCTGGCGCGATTCAAACAAGCCGCCGACGTATGCACTCCGGCCCTGAACCAACGCGCCATGCACGCTTATCTGGCAAGCGGCGCATTGATTGGGCATCTCAACCGGGTACGGGCGGAACTCCGCGCGCGGTGCGAAGCCGCCATCGAAGCCGCCCACCAGCATTTACCACCGGGCAGCCGGTGGGTCGATCCGACCGGGGGATTGTATTTATGGGTGCAACTGCCGGACGAGGGACCGACAGCAGCAGAACTCTATGTTACGGCCATTGAACACGGCACAGCCTATGCCATCGGGTCGCTATTTCACACCGACGGCAGCGGCAACCGGCATATCCGGTTGAATTTTGCCGCACATTCTCCGGCCCGCATCCGAGAAGGTTTTGAGCGATTGGGCGCGGCGTGGCACGCCTGGCAGCACACCTACCATCCCGCCGCGTACCGCACCCCTATTCTGTGAGGATACTATGCGTTCATCTGTCAAATTTACCCTTTTGTCGGTGGTGATCCTGATCGCCGCCGCGCTGTCGGTCAGTATACGGCCAGTTGGCGCGCAAACGAATGATCCTGAAGCTATTGCCCTGGCGCTGCTCGACAATATGGTGGCCGGGGACTTTGAAGCAGCGACCGAAAACTTTGACGCCACCATGCAATCATTACTGCCTGCCGATACACTGGCGGCCAACTGGGATTCGGTGCTGGCGAGTGTTGGCTCCTATCAAAGCATTGTCGCTCAGCAGACCAACCAGCAGGACGGCAGCACCATCATCGTTTTCACGCTGCAATTTGAAAAAGCGCTGCTCGACCTGCAAACCACCATTGATCCTGACGGGCTGGTCAGCGGCTTATACATCCGACCGGCCAGCGCCTCCGCCCCGCCGCCGTATGAACCACCCGCTTATGCCAATACCGACGCCTTTGAAGAACACGATGTCACGATTGGGGCCGGAACAGAGTGGGCGCTGCCCGGTACGCTGACTCTGCCGGTTGGTGATGGACCGTTTCCGGCAGTAGTCCTGGTGCATGGATCGGGCCCCAATGACCGGGACGAATCGGGCGGCGCGCTCAAGCCGTTCCGTGACATCGCCTGGGGACTGGCTTCGCAGGGAATCGCCGTGCTGCGGTATGACAAGCGGACGTTGGTTCACGGGCAGGCAATGGTCGAGCAAGGGGACTATACCGTCAACGAGGAAACGGTAGACGACGCGCTGCTGGCAGCGGCGCTGCTGCGCGAAACTGATACTATCGATCCCGATAAAATCTTCATCCTGGGCCACAGCCAGGGGGGGTACATGACTCCGCGCATCGGCCAACGCGATCCGGCTCTGGCCGGGCTAATCATCATGGCGGGCAATTCGCGCCCCTTGACGACGCTGATACCGGAGCAAATCGAGTACCTGCTGGAGTTGGATGGCGATTGGTCAACAGACGATCAAGCACAACTTGACGCCCTACAATCCGCCATTGACATCACTCTCAATGCGCAGCCGGGCGACGATCCAGGCACGCTGCTGTTCAATGCCCCCGCCGCCTATTGGGTTGACCTGAACGCTTACGATCCGGCTGCCACCATCCAGACCGTGACTATGCCGGTACTGGTATTGCAGGGCGAGCGCGACTATCAGGTAACGATGACCGATTTTCAGGGCTGGCAGGTTGGGCGCGAGAACATGACGTTCATTTCCTACCCGACCCTGAACCACCTCTTTACCAGTGGCGAAGGCCCCAGCACCCCGGCGGAATATGACCAGCCGGGCAACGTAGCCGAAGACGTCATCAACGACATAACATCGTGGATTCTGGCACACTAACCATAACACTCAAGGAGCACACATCATGACAAACAAAACAACGCCTGCCGGTTCGGATAACGGCGCACAAAAAGGAACGGAAACCCTCAAGCGCGGACTGGCGCAAATGCTCAAGGGCGGCGTGATCATGGACGTGGTGACGCCCGAACACGCGAAGATCGCGGAAGACGCCGGAGCGTGCGCAGTCATGGCCCTGGAGCGCGTTCCGGCGGACATTCGCGCCCAGGGTGGCGTGGCCCGCATGAGCGATCCCGCGCTGATCGAGTCGATCATGCAAGCCGTCACTATCCCCGTGATGGCAAAATGCCGTATCGGGCATTTCGTGGAAGCCCAGGTGCTTGAGGCGCTAGGCGTGGACTATATCGACGAGAGCGAAGTGCTGACTCCGGCGGACGAACAGTTCCACATCAACAAGCACGATTTCAACGTCCCGTTCGTATGTGGCTGCCGCAACCTGGGCGAAGCGCTGCGACGGCTGGGCGAAGGTGCAGCCATGATCCGCACCAAAGGCGAAGCCGGAACCGGCGATGTGATCGAGGCCGTGCGCCACGCACGTGCGGTGAATGGGGAGATTCGCCGCCTGACCACCATGCGGGCCGACGAAATGATGGCCTATGCCAAAGATATCGGCGCTCCATATGCGCTCGTCAAAGAAACCGCCGAATTGGGCCGCCTGCCGGTTGTGAATTTTGCCGCCGGGGGGGTCGCTACACCTGCCGATGCCGCCCTGATGATGCAGTTGGGCGTCGATGGTGTGTTTGTCGGGTCGGGCATCTTCAAGAGCGGCGATCCGGCCCGCCGCGCCAAAGCCATTGTGGAAGCCACCACGCACTACACCGATCCCGACATCATCGCGCGCGTCAGCCGCGATCTCGGTGAAGCAATGGTGGGCATCAATGTCGGCCCGGATGAGGTCATTCTAGGCAAACGTGGGTGGTAGTTGCCAGTAGGTCAACAAGAAATCCCCATTGGACTATGGGGGTTCTTCAAGCGCTGCTATGAAGTGAACTGCCGCCTCCCGTAGCCGGGAGGCGGCACGGACGATAAGAATAGCCTGACTACTTATTCTTCGCAGGCGCGGGCAATGCTTCTTCCAGACTCGCGTCTTCCTCGGTTGGCACGTTCTCCGGGTACTGATCGGCTTCCGGCTCGCTGGTAAGCTGAGCCTGGGTTTCGACCTGGACCGGCGGCGCGTCCATCGGAAGCGCGGGCGTTTCGAACAAGTTCGAGTCGGTCGTGATGTCGGATGTGAAGATGATGATCGGGGAGTTGCACCACCATGTCGGTGCATAATCCTCGATTGCGTTGTCCGTCACCAACCGGGTGATCTCGGTCGTCAGTTCGTAGATGTAGATGTCGTTGTCGCCATCCAGATCGGACTGGTAGGCGATCAGCAGATCGTCAAACGAGAAAACACCTGCCGTCGCGCCGCCTGCCGGGTCAGAAACCATCCGTAAATCAGAGCCATCGGCGTTCATCAGCATGATCACGCTGTTGTCACCAAAGCGGTAGGTACGGAAAGTGATCATCGTTCCGTCGTGCGAATACTGTGGATCGTGATCGTCGCCTGCACCGTCGCTCAGTAAGGTGATCTCGTTGGTTGCCAGGTCCAACCGGTAGATTTGCCAGAAACCCTCACGGTTGCTCTGGAACAAAATCTGCGCGCTGTCCGGGGACCAGAAAGCGTTAATCTCGTGGGCAAGATCGTCCGTCAGGCGGGTTTCAGCCCCACTGCTCACATCGATCATGTACAGGTCCCAGGAACCGTTCCTCGACGAGGTATAAACGATGGACTGTCCGTCCGGTGACCACACCGGGTCCAGATCGGAAGCATCCGGCGTATAGGTGACTCGCTGCTGGAACGACCCATCGGCCTTACCCACGTAGATTTCCCAGTTCCCGTCACGGGTGCTGGCAAACGCCACCCATTCCGCATCCGGTGAGCGGGTCGGCATCACGTCATAAGTACGCCAGCCCACGCCCTGGCTGAGATTCGGGTCGCCGTCTCTGCCGTCCGGCAGCGGGCCATAGCGGAAGATTTCCCAATCGCCTGTCTGATTGGTGTGGTAGACAAACCAGTCCGGGCATACCCCGCCGCCAACGTCCAGCGGAGTCCAGGGACCGCGCGCCAGTTGAGTGTCCTGGCAGTTAGCCGGATTCATATCAACCACCGGGAAACCATCTTTTCCGGTTTCGGTCGTCAGGTTGCACTGTGGCGGTAACTCGGCAACTTCCGGCGGCTCGACACAGTTACCATTCTCATCGACGACCATGCCGTCGGGCACGTCTTCTTGCATCCCTTCCAGATTCACACACACATCATCCGGTGGCGGAGGAGGCGGCGGCGGTTCGACACAGTTGCCGTTCTCGTCCACGATCATGCCATCGGGCACGTCTTCCTGAGTGCCTTCCAGGTTCTCGCAGACA
>JAFGTJ010000397.1 GCA_016934195.1 Anaerolineae bacterium
CCCGGCCCCGCGCTGCGCGAAGCCAACCGCGTATTGGTTCCCGGCGGTGTGATCGTGCTGACGATCCCGTATCCCAACGTGGTGCATAAACTTGTTCACTGGAAACGCTACCTGCTGAACCAGAGCCAACTCACCGACGACGACTTTTACGAGAGTGCCTACACGCAGCGCGAACTCAAGGCGGAACTGGAATCCGCCGGGTTCGAGGTGCTGTTGGTGCGCCCGACCAGCCACGCTTTTACGCTGTGGGGCCTGGGTTGGCCGTTCCGCAAACAGGGCGGTTATTATGAAACGACCTGGCTGGCGGACCGGCTGGCGGCGGTGCTGCGCGTGATCGCGCCCTGGCCGTTCAACTTCACGACCATGCTCATCGGGCGCAAAGTTTAAGACCCTGGGTAGTGTATCGGGATACACGCCCATACCCTGGGGCAGTTTGGAACTCCCCGCTAATTGCGGGTAAAATCAAGGCATTACATGCCCTGTGTACAGGTTAGGAATATTATGATTCAGTTTCTGGCTCTTCTGGCTGCTCCATTTCTTAATTTATCGACGATTCGCCGCATCCGGCGCAATCATGGCCTTGAACACGCGACCATCCACGTCTTGAGCAAAACGCTCAAGAATCGCAGCATGGCGGGCCGTTCGACTTCGACCGGGTTCTATATGTACGGTAACGTGACCAGCGACGAACTATCACAGGCCGCCAACGAAGCCCTGCAACGGATGCGCAGCGGCGAGCATACCCTGGCGATTCATCCCAACTGTGGAACCGGGCTGGTGACAGCGGGCGTCATGACCAGCATTGCCGCCCTGGTCGGCACCGCCGGGATGAAGCAGAGTTTTTGGGACCGGATATCGCGCCTGCCAACCGTGATTTTACTGTCTACCATGTCGCTGATTCTGGCGCAGCCGGTAGGTCTGGCGTTCCAGCAGCATTTCACCACATTGGGCGAACCGGGCGACCTGGAAATCGTGGACGTGAGCAAGTCCGAGTTTCCGGTGCCGGTGGGCGGCCAGCGCGTGACCGTGCATTTCGTCCGCACCGCCAAGGGGTAGCAGGCAAAACTATGAGCCGACGCGCGCCGACCTTTTACGTGCTGCACGGTGACGACGAATTTAGCTGCCGGGCGCAGCTTCAAACGATGCGCGCCCAGATGGGCGATCCGTCTACCGCCGAACTGAATACCACTGTGCTGGATGGCAAAAACGCCTCATCAGCAGACGTATTATCGGCGGCACGGGCTATGCCATTCCTCAGCGACCGGCGGCTGGTGATCGTGGAAGGGATGCTGAGCTGGCTGGCGCGTAAAGGGGCGGGTCAAACCGGACAGACGGAATTAGCCAAATTGCAGGAGGGTCTGACCGATCTGCCAGACAGCGCCCGGTTGGTTTTCGTAGAACCGGGCACGCTCTCCGAGCGCCATCCCATCTTAAAGCTGGCAAAGACAGCGCCCGGCGGTTTTCATAAAACCTTTAACCCGCTGCGTGATGCTACAGCCTGGATCAAGCAGCAGTCCCGCCAGCAGTACGACACCGAGATCGAACACCCGGCAGCAATGGCACTGGCGAATGTCACCGGGCAGGACCTCCGCGCCGCCGACAGCGAACTGGCAAAACTCGCCGCCTACGTCAACGGCGAACGTCCCATCAGCGAGGCGGATGTGGCGCTGCTCACGCCTTATGTGGCCGAAGCGGATATTTTCCAGATGGTGGACGCGCTCGGACGGCGCGACGGCGCGACAGCCCTCCGCCTATTCCATCGCCTGCTCGAAAACGACGACCCGCTGCGCCTGTTTGGGATGGTGATTCGCCAGTTCCGGCTGTTGATCCAGGCCCGCGAATTCCTCAACGACGGTGGCTCCCCCGGACAGATCGGCAAGGCTATCGGCGTCCACCCCTTTGTGGGCGAAAAACTGGCAGGACAGGTGCGCGCGTTTTCATTAGACCAGTTGGAAGCGCTCTATCACTTCCTGCTTGATACCGACGTCGCCATCAAAACCGGCAAAGTGGACGCCGTTGTCGGGCTGGACCTGCTGATCGCAGGCGTTTCTTCATAACCCCCTCATCACCCTTCCCCCAATTCTTAGTGGGACTCGCTATTATGTGCAACGTTATCATCTCACCGTGCGTATAGATATGGTAGAAGTCCTATAGTACGTTAAAGGCGATACGGTGATGATTATTCAATTCATACGCTCCCAACCCGAACACGTCGAATTAATCGAGGTGATTGGGCGTATCGACGGCTATGATAACCGTTCACTGCGCCGGGCCATCTCGGACGCCATCGCCAGGGGACACCAACACCTGGTACTGGACCTGAGCGAAGTCCAGTACATGAACAGCGCCGGGCTGCGTGAACTGGTCCAGGTCTGGAAGGAACTCACGCGCCAGGGCGGAACATTGACCATTGCCAATCCATCGCCGCAGGTGCAAAAACTGCTGGAACTGGTGGGACTCGACAGCGTGCTTGAAATTTACGCCGATCCGGTGCAAGATTTATTAGCACTGCATCACTCGAATTTGCCCGCCCTGAGCCGCCAGACACACTATTGGGTATGATGGATTGAGCGCAACCGGTCGGGCATGATAGATACTTTTTTCAAAAGGAGTTTTTTACATGTCCGACACAAAAACCGCCTGGATCGAGCAGGAACTCGCCAGCCTGAAAGATCAGGGCCTCTTTACTCACATCCGAACACTGAGCAGTCCCCAGGGCGCATGGCTGACGGTTGACGGTAAGCGCGTCCTGAACTTTTCATCTAACAACTACCTCGGTCTTGCCAACCATCCCCGGCTGGTTACAGCGGCTAAAAACGCGATGGACGAGTACGGCGTCGGTCCGGCAGCGGTTCGCACCATCGCCGGGACTACCGCCCTGCACCTGGAATTAGAACAGCGGTTAGCGGCATTCAAAGGTGTTGAAGCGGCAGTTACATTCCAGAGCGGATTCAATGCAAACATCGCCACGATCCCGGCCCTGGTAGGCAAAGACGATGTGATCTTCTCCGACGAACTGAATCACGCCAGCATTATCGACGGCTGCCGCCTGTCCCGCGCCGAGATTGTGCGCTTCAAGCACGGC
>JAFGTJ010000398.1 GCA_016934195.1 Anaerolineae bacterium
AACAAGCAGCGGCGAACGTGCAAGTCCCCCTCTCTAGCTCTGCTGGAGAGGGGGATTTAGGGGGTGAGGCCGTTTTTCCTAACAACTGATGTTGTTGGTGAATTCAATGGGGTCACATTTCGTAGGGGCACTGCTTGCCGCGCCCCGGTCAAAAAAACAGGGCGCGGCAAGCAGCGCCCCTACGCGCCCAATTCGCCAACAACATCAACTCATTCGTGGACCCCATACGGTCAATTCTCAAGCGCGCATAATCCTAAAGGTTTACAATCTTCCGGGGCGATAACCGCGCCCCTACCAAACCCTCTCAAAAGTTTCATAAATGCGCGAGAGAACAAAGAGTAAAATGTTAAATAGGACTCGTCCTTAGTTCTCTATCTCTGGCTGGACCCGTTTTTATCTTTTATCTGGGAGAATTTGTCATGGACCCCAACAACAGCTTGCTCAACGCGATGGACGGCGTGGCCCGCTATGAGGCTCACCAGGAACTCATCCGGCGTGGCGATCCCGTCGAAACCGTATCCCGGCTGAAAAGGATGCTGGACGACGGCACCGCCCGCTATCCCCACGAAATCGTGGGCCTGCTGTACGAGATCGGTGGATCGGCAGCGGTCGAAGACCTGATCGTCCACCCCAACCGGGCGATCCGGTACGCGGCAGAACGCGCCCTCGCTCCCCAGAACGACATCTTGTATGTGTCGCCGACCGCCCCAACCAAACCGTCCCCGCCGCGCGCCCGGCTGCGCGCCATGCTGCGACCGAAATCAGGCTCGCCGCCACCGGTTGAACCGTCGCCAGAGGCGCAGTCCGAGCCGGAATCCGAGCCGCTGTCGCCCCAGGAAATGACGCTCGAATACCAGATCGCGGGATGGGTGCAGTGGATCGGCTCGCCGCTGAAAAGCAACGAAGCGCGCTCCCGCCGCGCTTACCAGAAACTGGTCGAAGCGGGCGAACCTGCCATATCCGCGCTGGTCGAACGGCTGCACTACCACGCCGCCACCCACCAGCGCTACAGCATCCTGCAAGCATTGGGCGAAATCGCGGAGTCGGGCGTACCGGCGGCGCGCGAGGCGCTGGTCGTGGCCTGCGAGGACCGGGAGCCGGGCATCGCGCACCCGGCGCGGGTGATACTGGATAAGCTGGACGGAAACATATAGCCGCCCGCCGGTTGACGGTGCTATGATCTCAGTGGGGTTACGTGCTCCGCGATAGAAATACAACAAAAGGAGATCGCACCGTATGAACCGTTTAAAAGTCTTGCTGATTCTTGCTCTGATCACGGTCCTGGCGCTGCCGCTGGCGATCCACGCGCAGGGCGACGACCTGCCCGAAATCGTCCTGGCACAGCGCGCCGATTACTTTCCCGAAGGCGTGGACTGGGACCCGCTCAACGAACGCTTTCTGACCGGCTCGATTGCCGAGGGCGGCGTTTTCACGGTGGCCGATGACGGCACCGTCGAGCGATTGGCCGATCAGGTGGAAGACCTGTCCTCGATTGGCATTCACGTCGATGCCGATGATGCCCGCGTCCTGGTGGCGCTGACGGATGTCGTTGATGCGGATATTGCCGCGTTGGGCGCGTATGACCTGCATACCGGCGAGGAACTGTTCGTGGTCGATCTCACCGATCTGTACGACGGGCGGCATTTCGCCAACGACGTCACGGTGGACGATGAGGGCAACGCCTACGTGACCGACAGTTTCTCGCCCGTGATCTACAAGGTCACGCCGGATGGCAGCGGCGAGATTTTTTTGCAGAGCGATGAATTTGACGTGACGGGCTTTGCGCTGAACGGCATTGACTACCATCCTGACGGCTACCTGCTGGCAGCGGTGGCCGGAAAAGCCGCGCTGTACCGGGTCCCGCTGGATGATCCCGCCGCGTTGACGCCGGTCAAGCTGTCCCCGCCGGTCAGTATGGACGGTATGGTGCTCGGTGAAGACGGCTATCTGTACGCGGTGTCGGGCAATCGTGAAGTGGTGGTCATCGCCAGCGAGGACGATTGGACCTCGGCGGACGTTATCGCCCGCGAAAGCGCCGACGGCATGAATTCCCCGACCACGCTGGCCCTGCGCGACGGCGCGGCTTACGTGATACACGCCCATTTTAACGCCATGCAGAGCAACCGGATCACCGAGGCGTTTGAGATCGTCCGGTTTGACTTCGACCTGGACGAGGTGGAGTAGCGGTCCGGGTGTCCGTTTCGTGGGGCATTTCATGATATTCTATTAACGTAGTGGAGAAAACAAATAGACTTCGCACAATCCGTAGGGCGGGACCCATGTGTCCCGCCGCTGATGATGACCGGATGGTCGCTCGGAGGCACACACAGGTGCCTCCCTACAACATGACGGTCATGAATGATATATACGGATTTGAATTGGTTTCTCCGTAAGCCGTTAGCGCGCGATGCGCGCGATGCGCGCGATGCACGTGATGAGTCGTTAGTGGAGGTGTCACCATGGAGACGGTATCGCTGAAGGATCAGATCGTGCAAACGCTCGACGACATGACGCTGGATCAGTTGCGGCGAGTGCTGGCATATACACAGCAGATGAAAAGCAACCTGCCGCCCGGTACGCCGGGTGAGGTCCTGTTAGCTCACATGGATTCTTTCCAGTTTGAGCCGGGCGACTTGGAAGAAATGACCCAGGCAATTGAAGAAGGCTGCGAAAGGATCGATTGGGATTAAGCCGCTGGTCCTGCACCGAATCCCCCTCACCGCCCCCTTACCCGGCGTTTAGCCTTCCCTCAGCCAATTGTTCTATACTCTGGGATGAACCTTAGCCACTTACCCAATCAATAAGGGGGCATCTCATGACATTCTTTGAAATCTGGATCATCGGCGCGGGCGTGATCTGGGCCTATATGACTGCCGCCTGGATCATCAGCGTGCTGCTCAAAAACGCCAGCATCGTCGATATTTTCTGGGGCGCGGGATTTGTGCTGGCGGCGGGGGCCTATTTCGTCCTGGCAGAAGACGGCACCCAGGGACGCAAACTGTTGATCATGGCATTGGTCGCAATCTGGGGACTGCGGCTGTCGGGCTATATCCTGGTGCGCAACTGGGGCAAGGGCGAGGACTACCGCTACCAGCAGTTCCGCCAGGACTACGGGCCGGAGCGCTACTGGTGGTTCAGCTATTTTCAGGTGTTTCTGCTGCAAGGCGCGATCATGTGGCTGATCAGCGCGACGATCCTGGCGGCGATGGTCCACGATAGACCGGATCACCTGACCGCGCTGGACGTGATCGGCGCGATGGTGTGGACCATCGGCTTTTTCTTCGAGGCGGTCGGCGATTGGCACCTGCGGCGCTTCAAAGCGGACCCGGCCAATAAGGGCAAAGTGCTCGACAGCGGCGTGTGGTCCTATACGCGCCACCCCAACTACTTCGGAGACGCGGCGCAGTGGTGGGCCTACTACCTGATCGCGGTGGGGACCGGGTGGGGCGCGCTGACCGTCTTCGGCCCGCTGCTGATGACGTTCCTGCTGCTGCGTATTTCCGGCGTGGCGATGCTGGAACGCACCCTCACCCAGACCAAGCCCCAGTACGCGGACTACATCGCGCGCAC
>JAFGTJ010000399.1 GCA_016934195.1 Anaerolineae bacterium
CGGCCCATACACCCGGCCCGCCGCGCACTGTCACGTCTACAACTGCCGCTTTCCCGATAGCTATCTCGCGGGCGTCATCCTGGGACGGATCGCCGGTATCATAACGAGTCTGGGCAATACTCACCGAATCGTCGGCAGCCGAGCTATAGTAGTGGGTAGAAACCGAATAGTAGCCCGAAGTTGTCTCGTAGCGCGGCCAGACGTCGCGGGCGCTGATCCGGTAGCCAGCGGGCACATACCCCGCCACCAGGACGTCAAACCCGGTCAGCGCGGCCACCTCTTCTAACGAAAGAAAGCGCACCTCATACACCTGGCGCTCAATGCCCGGTATCGGCGTGGAACGGGGATCGATGGTCGGCTGCGCGCTGTATAGATCATAGCCGGTTGGCGCGTCCGTGATGGTCACAGCGCCAATCTGCCGCAGAAAATCCTGGGCGAATGACCGCAAGGGTGAAACCATCAGGATCATCAATACCACAAATGCCAGCGCCGCCGCCCCCATCATGAAACGGCGCAAAACAGGCTGAAAACGGGGATAGCGGCTGTCGCGGCTGTCGATTGGCATTGTAACGGGTGTCCGCTGGAACTCACGCATCAGCGCGGTGTCCAGTTCAGGCGCAAGGGTAAAGCCTTCTGCCAACCGGATCAGGTCCACCGCCAGCGCTTCGTCGGATGTTTCGGGCATAACTGTTTTCCCTTCCTGGTAGTCACGGATCAGCCGGTCGAGTTGTTCCGGGGTCGTCATCAGATATCCTCCTCACCCAAACGGGTTCTCAAATCCTGAATGCCGCGATGCACCAGCATCGCCACCGCACTAACGCTTTTATCCATCACCCCGGCAATTTCCCGGTTGGTCAGTCCGGCAAAAAGCCGCAGGCTGAGCGCTTCCCGGCGGTCTTCGCTCAAGGCGTTGAGCGCTTCGAACACTCGTTTCAGGCGCTCTTTCTGCTCTAACGACACATCCGGCGGCGGGGCGGGATTCGGAATCTCGCGGGCCGAAGCCAACGACACATTCACGCGCCGGTCGCGGTAGTAGTCGATGATCTGGTGGCGGGCAATGCCCATCAGCCAGCCGATCACAGAAGACTCCCCGCGATAACTGGCCGCATTCCGGTAGGCTTTCAGGAAAACCTGCGCCGCGAGGTCTTGAGCATCCTCCACATGCCCAATACGCGCGAGGATGTAGCGGTAAATTGCCAGACTGTGCCGGTTATAAATGGACGAAAAATCTGATAGGTCGTCTATGCCGTCCGCAGTCACATCATTTTTTTCCCAGGGATAGGGTAATGTGTATCGCTGTACATTTCCCGTCATATACACCTCCTGAACAGCGCTTTTCACCCTATAAGACGGAAAACCGCACCGATTCTAACAGGGAGTTTAAAATCCCCTTCTTGCCAGAACGCTAAACGCTCGTTCTAATCATCATGATTTCACATTGATGGTATTCATTCACCCACGCGGAACAGGAAAAATTTCAATGACTGATTGCGCCGTGTACGTGTACGGTATGACGGTCCTCTCGACAATCCACCAGTTGAAAGGCCCCTACCCCGCCGCCAACACTTACCAGGAAATCCAGCAAACGTTCGTGATGCCCGGCGGCGAAGGGGCCAACTGCGCCGTCGTGCTGCGCAATCTGGGCGTGCGTGTCCGGCTGGATGGGTGTTTTCTCGGTGATCTCACCAGAGAACCCCTGCTAACCTATTTCGGGGCGCGCGACATTGACTGTTCCCGGCTGACACATCAGGCGGATTTCCCCGGCTGGCGCGATATCGTCCTCTGTGACGGGGACAGCCGGACCGTGTTTGGCTGGTTTGGACAGCTTCTTTTTGGCGACGAAAACTTGTGGACTCCACCCTGTGAGGAATCCATCCGGGCGGCGCGATATGTGGCGCTGGACCCGTTCTTTCGGGATGCGTCCGCCCAGGTAGCCGAATGGTGTGTGAAGCACAACACGCCCTACGTCACGATTGACTGCCGTTGGGATGACCGGATCGCGCAGCAGGCGCGCGCCATCGTGTGCTCGCAGGAATTTCTCGACCGGGAGTATCCAGGCCAGTCGTATGACGCGCTGCTGGAACAATACCGGGCCGTGTGCGGCGGGCTGGTGATCTTCACATTCGGCAGCGAACCGATCCGGTATGGCTCGCCCACTACTCCGCAAGCGCAGTTCACGCCCTATCAGGTACCCATCGTGGACACACTCGGCGCGGGTGACACCTTCCGGGCGGGCGTGGTGTACGGGCTGTTGCGAGGCATGGCCGAATCCGAAATTGTACACTTTGCGTCGGCCTGCGCGACGGTGGCCTGTACCCGGTTCCCGTCCGTCCACCAACCGCCGGAATTGAGCGCGATCACGGCCTTGATGAATTCCCGGTCAACGGCCTAATCTGCTCGCCTGAAATGCCGGTATGCCCCACAGCGCGGGGGCATATTTTTTTGCTAAAATTCCAAACATATGTTCTAATCACAGCGCCATCACTCAGGAGGAAATGCTACCATGTCCGATGCTGATTCGACTGCCCTGAAAGACACATTCTTCACCCGCGCCTTTGCCGAAGGCCTCGCCACCGCGATCACATCCCACTACCCGCCCTTCGACCGGGAAACATTCCTGGTCCACATATTCGATGCCGACTGGGACTCGCGCTCGCTGCTGGAGCGGATGCGCCACATCGCCGCCGCGCTGCGCCCCCTGCTCCCCGACGATTACCGCGCCGCGCTGGATATCGTGCGGCAAACCGCGCGCGCCCTGGACGGTTACAGTTTCGACCGGATGGTCTTCTCGGAATTCGTCGCCCTGTACGGCCTGGACGACTGGGAGGTTTCGCTCCCGGCGCTGGAAGAATTCACGCAGCGCATGAGCGCCGAATTTGCGGTGCGTCCCTTCCTGGTGCGGGACCAGCCGCGCATGATAGCCCAGATGCAGCAGTGGGCGCAGCACCCCAACGATCAGGTGCGCCGCCTTGCCAGCGAAGGCTGCCGCCCGCGCCTGCCCTGGGGCATTCGCCTTCCGGCGCTGATCAAAGACCCGTCGCCCATTCTGCCGATTCTGGATATGCTCAAACTGGACGAATCCGAAACGGTGCGGCGCAGCGTCGCCAACAATTTGAACGATATCGCCAAAGACAATCCCGACGTGGTGATCGCTGTGCTGCGCGGCTGGCAATCCATCGACTCATCCGACTCGCCCGAAATTACCTGGATGACCAACCACGCGCTGCGGACGCTGATTAAAAAGGGGCATCCCGGCGCGCTGGACCTGCTCGGCTACCACAACGATCCGGTGGTCGCCGTGCGCAATCTGGCGATTGATCCCGATCCGGTTGCCCTGGAAAATTCGGTCACGATCTCGTTTGAGGTGGAATCACAGGGCGATACCGATCAAGACCTGATCATTGATTACGTGATGCACTTCATGAAGGCCAACGGGCAGTTATCCCCAAAGGTGTTCAAGCTGCGCAAATACACATTGGCCCCCGGCGAAACAGTTCCGATGCGCAAGCAGCACAGCTTCAAGACCGTCTCCACGCGCAAGCATTACCCCGGCGCGCACGCAGTCGAGATTCAGGTGAACGGGATGATCCTGGCGCGGGTGGAGTTTGAGGTTGTAGAGTAAAAACAATTCACCACAGAGACACAGCGGACACGGAGAAAAACTTACATCCTCTTCCTCTGTGTTCCCCGTGCTCTCTGTGGTAAAAAATCAATACGCTGACTTGATCAGAAAATCCTGCACCTGCTCATTGAACAGCAGCATGATCATGATTCCCAACACGATATACGGACCATACGGCAGCGGCGTAAACAAGCGGCGGCGCTGCGCGGAAAATTCGCGCCCGATCATGTACAGAATCGATCCCGCCGCGCCCACGAATACCGTAATCAGCGCCGCGAAAATGAACGCCTTCCAGCCGATCATGAAGCC
>JAFGTJ010000060.1 GCA_016934195.1 Anaerolineae bacterium
CGCCGCCCCCGCCACCGCGACCCGCATCGACCGGCTGGTGGCGCTGGTCACGAGCGCGGCCAGGCACATCAAGACCAACTGCTGCGCCCGGTCGAACACAAACAGCAGCATTCCCCCGGTCAGGACAATCACGACGATCACGAACATCAGCAGATCGCTGTCTATCTGCCGTTCCAGGTTAACGGACGTATCCAGCACCAGCAGCGCTCCTAAGCCCACTATGGAGCCCATGAATGCCAGCAGCACGCGCAAATTGCGCAGTCCGCCTACCAGCCACCACAATGCGCCGCGCGCCTTGCAGACCAGCAGCAGGTCCAGGTCCAGCGGAATGGTGCGGATCGTATCCCAGGTCTGGCGCTCGCGCTCGCGCACGATCACCGGGCCGAGCGTCAGCCCTAACGGGAGCGTCCACAGCGCCAGCGACGGGGCCACAATCAGGGCCGGAAACAACAGGCAGGCCGCCCCGTTCAGGCAGGCGACAACCACGCTGTCGTACTGCGTACCGATGATCAGCGCACCGATCACGCCGAAGACCACCACCACCAGCAGCCGTCCCAGCGCGCGGTCGATGGTTTTCCAGGCCGGGGGGAAGTCCACTTCGCGCAGGCAAACCGGGTGATTTTCCAATGAGGAATGATTCAGTACATTGAGGCGTTGCAGCAGCGTCCAGGACAGTAAGTGCATGGGATTTTTTGCCAGGGTGTGTACATTGGGATCACAGTATGTACAGCATAGGCCCGGCGCGCGCCCCGCGCAAGCCCGATCTTTGTGGGGGAGAACCGGCTGTAGGGAGACACCCGCGTGTGCCTCCGCGCAACCGTCCGGTCGTCAACAGCGGGGGGACACACGGGTTCCGCCCTACGGATTGTGCGGGTTCTACGTGGTTTCTCAGGATGAGGGTGATTCGGTTTCCGCGTGAATGGCCGCCGTGATACGTTCGCGCAGACCGTCCGGCACGGTGATCGTATGATGGGCGCGCAGGTCGTCCAGCAGTTCACCGCCCCAATCCCACGCGGCGCGGTAAGCGAGACGCAGGGCGCGCGGGTCCAGCGGCGCGGTGCAGGTCCGCAGGCGGGCGTAAGTCTCCGGCGAGAAATCGTGTTCGGCCAGCCGCGACGGGGTGAACCAGTGATCGGTGCGGCCCTCGGCGGCGCGCGCCATTTGCAGCAGCCAGCGCTGCACGATCCCCAGGATTTCCAGGGCGCGGACATATTCGCCGCGCCGCAGCACGTTGAAGCCGAACAGTGTCCAGTTGATAAAGCTGTTCGCCAGGAATTGCAGTTCGCCCGGATCGGTGCGATCCGGTTGGGGACCGATGACGGCTTCCAGGTACGGGGTCAGCGCGCCGGATTTGTCCACGATCAGGATCGAATCCAGCGCGGGGAACGCGATCCCGGCAGCGGGCCATGCTTCCAGGATGGTCACGTCCGACAGGCGGTGAAAGTGGAATTCCCCGCGCACGAGGTTGTCGAAAATCGCGGCGTGGATGCCGTGCTCGTTGACATACAGCAGTTCGACCGGCGCGATCTGGTCCAGCCAAACGCGCGGTTCGACCTGTTCAAACACCTCGTCCGCGAAAAACAGCAGAAATTCGATATCCGAGAAGGCGTCCGCCTCGCCGTAGCTGAAAGACCCGTACATCATGGCGGCTTGCAGGCGCGCGTCGTCCCGGCACAGCGCCCGCACCCGTTCGATCATGTGTTCCTGTGGCAGCATCGCGCCTCACATCACCTTGATTGCCCTGTGAATTGTGAACCGCAGCGCTTGATGGGGTCCCCAGGCGGTAAATTCGCGCTCGGCCCGCGTATGATCGTCCCGGTAACGATAGGCAATTTTTCTGATCCACTCGAAATCTGGGTCGCCTTCGAGCGCCCATTCACCCTGGAACAGATAGCCAGCGGTATAACTGTCATGAGCGTTCACCGGATCGCCGCCCACCGCAACGGCTCCCTTCGGGTTGGCGCGGACATTGCGGACCTTGCGCGACTGCGGGCCAGTCGCAATCACCAGATCGTCGCCGTCCAGGATATACCAGATCGGCACGGTATGCGGATAGCCGTCCGTTCCGATGGTGGTCACGCGCGCGATCAACGGTTGCCGCAGTATCGCGCGCAGCGAATCATCCAATACCATGCTGTTTCCTCCTATAAAAGTGGCTGCTGCCGCAGGTCAGCACCTGTTCGATCATGTGCTCTTATGGCAGCATCGCGCCTCACATCACCTTAATCGCCTTGCGGATCGTGAACCGGATGGCTTGCAGCGGTCCCCATTCCTCGATATCGCGGTCGGCCTGCTCGTGATCGTCCCGGTAGTGGTGGGTGATCTTCCTGATCCACTCGAATCCCGGCTCGCCATCAAGCGCCCAATCGCCCAAAAACAGGTAGCCGGGACTGTATTTGCGGTGCCCGTCCAGCGGATCACCGCCGACCGTCACGGCTCCTTTGGGGTTGGCCCGGACGTTTTTCAGCTTGCGCGTATTCAGCCCGGTAGCGACTACCAGATCGTCACCGTCCAGGATGTACCAGACCGGCACGGAATGCGGATAGCCGTCCGTCCCGATAGTGGTCACGCGCGCGATCAATGGTTGCCGCAGCAGCGCCCGCAGCGAATCGTCCAACACCATACCGTTTTTTCTCCCTCCCAGGATACAAAACCAACCAGGGGACACCGCCTGAAATTGTACAGGTGTATCGCCTGAAATTGTAGGGCGGGACCCGTGTGTCCCGCCGCCGGTGCCGCCATGATAGTGACCCGGAGGCACACGCAGGTGCCTCCTCCCGTCGCAAAACAATTATCCTACGGCAGGGTACAGTTGCGCGACCCGCAGATTTCCAGCAGTAAGTTCGCGGCATCCAGCGCGCCCAGCGCCGCGTAGCGGTTGATGGCGGACTGGTACAGGTCAATGGCCGTCACCGGGTCGGCTTGCAGATTAGCCTGCCGCGCCAGCGCCAGCGCCTCGTCAGCGGGATCGCCCAGGGCCGAGGCGAGGTCCGCGCCGCAGCGGTAATAACGGCCCGCCACGTCGTCCTGGCCGAGCGATTGGTACAGTTCGCCCAGGCGGAGATAGACGACCGGCGATTTAACCAACGTCAGCACGCCATTCCCCGGCGGATCGACGGTGGGCCGCCGGTCGCTGCATTCCAGGTCGGGCAGCGCGGTCAGGATCGTGATCGCGTCGAACGTCATGCCCTGCCCGTAGTAATACATCGCCAGCGCGAACGCATGCCCGGTCGTGTCCAGGTCCAGCCCCAGGATCGTTTCGGTATTGGCAAGTACCGAATCCAGTTCACCGCCGGTCAATTCGTTACGGTTGGCGCTGCCGGTGAATTCCGGCGGGGCGGCACTGCCAGGAAGTGTAACGACGGTTGGCGGCAGGGCCGGTTCCCAGTCGGGATCGTCGGGGTAATAGAACACCGGGGAATAAGCATACGGGTCGCAGCGCGGGACCTCGCTGCCGCGTTGGTCCAGCAGCGTGAGGTCGTTACACAGGATCAAAACCGCCGTGCGCCCGGAGAGGTCCACGTAATCGCTGCCGCGCACCGCCGCGCCGGGAAAAACGGGCGCGAAGGCGTTCACGTCCCAATCCATGCGGTTGATGCGCACTTCGCCGTCGCTCTGCATCGACACGATCAGGTGCGCCGGGTCGGAACGGTCGCCGCCCTGCGCGGCAGCAGGGGCCAGGGCCGTGACCAGGATCAGGATACAGGCCAGAAGTGTCAGGTTGCGCATGGGATTTTGTCTCCGTGTTGGCGATTGCTTGACTTACTATATTTATTTTACCGCGCCCGCCCGACTTATGCCCGACGCCGGACTGACGCCGCACCACTGGCCGGTAGACGCTTGAGCCTCACCCCTAAATCCCCTCTCCATAAAATGGAGAGGGGACTTGCCTGCGAACCAATTCCCCCTCTCTACGCAGTGGAGAGGGGGCCAGGGGGTGAGGCTTTTACCGCATCGCCGCGCCGAGCGTGGCGCAGGCCGGACAGTTGCCGCCCTGCCGGACGATGGCATAACCGGCCATCGGATCGGTGCCGTAGGCGGTGAAGTCCACGTTCCACACGATCATGAGGCGGACCTTGTTACTGCCACGCGCCAACTGCGCCGCCCGGCCCAACCATTGGGCCTGCTGCGCCAGCGTGGTATTCTGCGCCCAGGCGAACCCACCCGGCAGCGGGCCGTAGCCCTCCGGTGTCAGGTAGCCTAGTTCGGTGAAACACAGCGGGCGCGCGCCGCCGAAGGCGTTCCAGTAGGTATTGACCATGCCCCAGAAGTAGCGGGTAAAGTAGTTGTCGCCGCGCGGATCGCCGCTGGTCTGGTCGGGCGAGACGATGCCTTCGTTGTAATGCACGCCCAAACAGTCCATGTAACTCGCGGCCCCGGCTGCCGCCATACCCCGAACGTAGCGGTCATCGTTCCACACGCGGTCGGTCCCGAAGGCACCTTCGGCCCCGGTCGGGGACGGCGCGCCGCTGATGACCATCACGCTGGCGTTCGCGCCCTTGATGGCCGAGTATGCTTTGGACAGCATTTGCGTGTACATATTGGGATTGATCTGGCCGCGCGGCCATTCGCGGTCCAGGTTCATTTCGTTCCAGACCTCAATCGCGTCCGGCCCCAACGCGGCCACACCGCCCAGGAACCCGGCGAACTGGTCCATATAACCCGTGCCGCCCGCGCCCAGTTGTCCCGAATCGCCCACGACACCGAGCAAAACGCGGAACCCCTGATTGTGGGCCTGGCTGATCGCACTCGCTGCAATATCGGGACTGTCACCCAGGTTGTAGCGAATCTGCCGCTTGACCCACGTCATACCCGCTTGCCGCATCAGGTCAGGATATCCGAAGCTCTCGACGTGCCCACCCAATTCAAACGAACCGGACGGCGGAGGCGGAGGCGGGCTGGTGGGCACTGCCGTCGGTTGGCCCGGCGGAACGGCGGTCGGGACCGGCGTCGGTTGGCCCGGTGGCACGGCGGTCGGCTGAACGACCACGCCGCCGCCCGGAATGGTCAACACCTGCCCGACATAGATCAGGTTGGGGTTGACGATATTGTTGGCCTGGACCAGCGCCGCGACCGTCGTGCCGAAGCGAGCGGCGATCCGCGACAGGGTATCACCGGCCACAACGGTATAGGTTCCGCCCGTCTGCGGCGGTACGCTGGTCGGTGGGACGACGACCGTACCGCTGCCCGGAATGGTCAACACCTGCCCCACGTAGATCATATTGGGATTGGTAATGTTATTGGCGGCGGCCAGCACCGGCCACGTTGTCCCGTAGCGCAGCGCGATCCGGTACAGGTTCTCGCCGGGCTGGACGGTATGAGTCGTGGGACCCTGGGCGAGAACGGGGGCGTCGTGCTGTACCACCGAGGGGGCCAGCAGACCGACGACTAACAGACCGAGAAGTATCCATCGAAAGCGCATTGTGTTATGCTCCCAAGTTTAGAGGTCGAGAAATGCGAGAAAAAGGTTGCTTTCCCTCATGATAGTGAATTTCTGGTTTTGCACAACTGGGACAAATTTTTTATTGTCCGCGTGGCAAAACGAACTGGAATGAGAAACAAATCTCATTATTTTAGTGTACAGGGGAAAACTCATGAAACACGTTCAATATGTTGGCGCGTTTTTGGTGTGTTTTGCGCTGTTGGCCGGATGCGGCCAGGACAAGAAAGACAAAGAGTCCTCTATCACGCTTCCCCAGCAAATCACCTATTTTGATGGCGCGGTGACTTTCAGCCTGCCGGATGGGTGGATGTCCGAGATCGTGCCGGACCCGACAGGGCTGGCTTTTGTGATCGTCAATTCTCAGGCCGTGTACGACGATACCGAGAACAAACATATTTTTGTTAATCTCGCTCCGGTTGCGTTTGCAAATGCCTACGATCCAAGCATCACATTGGAAGATTTGGACCTGGCACGTAAAGAGAATCTCGCCACTGGCACAGGGCTGGTTTTGCCGCTCACCGGAGCAGACGAGGGGAAGAGTCCGGCGGAAATAATCGAGTTGTACTACCAACTGGCGGCGGAAGACATGTTCGATGACGGATCGGAGACGGCAGCCGCCAACAAAGCGTGGTTTGATCTGGATAAATCCGCGATCAAGACCTTCGAGAACGGCGCGTTCAGTCGTTTTGACACGGCGGGCGGGCTGCGCGGTGTGATCGGGGTCGTCCAGGGAGGGCAGAACGTGAGTGTGATCTTCCTGGTGACGGACAAGCCCGACCAGTATATGGATACATTCGAGGCAATTATCCGTTCTGTGCATGTGAGCGAAGCGTCGCTTTTAACGCCAACGCCACCGGCTACCGAAGAACCGACCCTTACGATCACGCCGACGCCCCGAGCCAGCGTTACACCCTGGTCTGACTCTACCGCGACACCGTTCAGCGCTTCCGGCGTGACGCGCCCGCCTGCTGATAGCACAGCGACACCGGTCAATATTATCGGCGTGACGCGCCTGCCTGTTGATAGCGTAGTGACACCGTTTAGCACGCTCGACGTAACCCCCTGGCCGACAGCCACACCATTCCAGCCAGCAAGCACAGCCTCTCCGTCTCCGGCGTGTATGTATATCGTCCAGGCGGGGGATACGGTGATTGCTATTACGGTCATACTCGGTGTTTCGGTGGATGATTTGGTCGAAGCCAATCCATCAATTGCGGACGGCGATCTTGAAATTGGGCAGGAACTTGTCATTCCGGGCTGCCCCAATTAGGAGGGGTGTATTCGGATATTGGGGCAAAAAATGCACCACAGAGACACGGAGGACACAGAGTTTCTCTTTTGAAGAGAAAAAGCAGGAG
>JAFGTJ010000400.1 GCA_016934195.1 Anaerolineae bacterium
CGGCGGCGCAAACTCAGGATCGAGTCGCGGGCGGTCGCGGCGCTGCCGAGCGCGTCCAGCGTGACGTGTGCGCCACCGCCGGTCAGGTCCCGGATCGCCGCTGCTACGTCCGGCACGGTATCGGCCTTAACCGTGTGCGCCGCGCCCAGGGATTCGGCCAGGACCAGCGCATCCGGCTTAATGTCCACCGCCACCACGCGCGCGCCCATCGCCACCGCGATCATGATCGCGGAAAGACCCACCCCGCCGCAGCCGTAGACCGCCAGCCATTCGCCCGGTTTGACCCGTCCCTGCGCGGCCACCGCCCGAAACGACGTGGCAAACCGGCAGCCCAGGCTGGCCGTATTCGCGTAATCCAACCCGTCCGGTATCTGCACCAGATTAGTATCGGCGTAGGGCAGCACCACGTACTCCGCGAACGATCCCCACCCGGTAAATCCCGGCTGGTACTGGTGCGCGCAAACCTGGTGATCGCCGCGCGCGCAGTCCGGGCAGCGGCCACACCCCAACACAAACGGCACCGTTACCCGGTCCCCGACCGCCCACCGCCGCACATCGCGCCCGACCGCGACCACCTCGCCCGCCAATTCGTGGCCGGGAACGTGCGGCAGGCCGGGAATATCGGGATCGTGGCCCTGCCAGCCGTGCCAATCGCTGCGGCAAATGCCGTTGGCCCGCACCGCGATCACCACACCACCGTCCGGCGGGACCGGGTCAGGCACCATCTCCACCGTGATCGGCCCGCCAAATGATTCGTATACGACCGCTTTCATGGGCAATGTCCTTTTCTGGTTACACTTCTGGTCACACGGTGCGGCACGCTCAGCATACACCAGGACGCGCGCGCCGTGCAAAACCTTGACGACTCCCGCATCCCGCCGCTATAATGCTCCATAGACACGGGTGGCTAGCTCAGTTGGTTAGAGCGCTTCCCTTACAAGGAAGAAGTCAGGGGTTCGAGTCCCTTGCCACCCACATACAGACGCCCCGCTGAGCGATCACGGCGGGGCGTTTTGATTCGGAGGGGGGTCTTCATTAGAACGTATTATGCACTTTTCATAGACTGCCGCTAAAGGAACGCAACAACTCGTTGCTATTGACCGAATTTTACTGCCAATGGCGCTTCAGGTAGACACAATCCCCAATCTGGCAACCTGTTTTTTCCGTAGAAATGTCTGACAAGCGTGGATTTGAGGCGTTCGGAATGGGCACCATTGGGCCAGGAGCATTCTATGTTACCCAACCGGACGCCATACGGCGATGAGGGAGAGAGGGGCGCAATAACCCATACGCCCCTGCTTTGCTGTCTCCGGCTACTTCCGCTTCGGGAACTTGCTCAGCACGGTGGCCGCCGTCGGGACAACGGTTTTATCCCCGATGCCCAGGTCCCCGAACGGCTTCCCGACTTTCGTCCGCGCCGCGCCGCAGTAGATCAGGACCGGCGTATCGGGGCGATTGTGCGAATTCTTGATGTACGCCTGCCCCAACGAGTAACCGTCCGAGTCGATGCTGCACGAGGTCACAGTACCGACCACGCGCCCGCGCCCGTCCACGACCGGATCGCCGGGGTGTGGCGGACGCGCGCCTTTGTCGTCCAGCCGGAAGCGGGTCACTTCGGCGTCACGGTCCTGTTCGTGGACGGCAAAGGCCGCTTTACCCACAAAGAACGGTTTCCACAGCTTGACGTAGCTGCCGAAGCCCGCGTCCGCCGGGTTGAGGACCAGATCGCCCGCCAGTTCGTGCCCGTAGAGCGGGAGTCCTGCTTCGGTGCGCAGACTGTCACGCGCCGCCAATCCCACCGGAGTCGCGCCTGCTTCGGCCAAATCCTTAAACAGCGCCGGAGCCTGTCCAGGATGTACGAACAGTTCAAACGCCACGCGCTCGCCGGTATAGCCGGTGCGCGCCACGATCAGGTCATAGCCGCCCAGGGTCACGCGCGTTACACCCGCCCAGGGCAGGACCTTGATACGCGCTTTATCGGCCTCGCTGCCGTGCAGACCCAGCAGGATATCGCGGCTGTGCGGACCCTGTAAGGCAATGTCTACGCGGCGCTGATCGCCCACCGCCGGAGCGCGCAGGTCGCGCAGGGTGAAGGAGTCGCGGCCCGGCAGCGTGACTCCCGGCAGCGCGGGATCGGCCTGGACCGTGCCGTTTTTCAGGGCGTTGAGCCATGCCCAGTCCTTGTCATTGTTAGCGGCGTTGACCACCATCATGAAGTGTTCCGCACCCAGCCGGTAAATGAAAATGTCGTCAATTGGGATGCCGTCCACGCCGAGCAGGTAGCTGTAATGCGCCTGACCGGGAGCCAGCGCCGTGACCTCGTTGGTGGTGGCCGCGTTGAGGAATAATTCCGCGCCTGGCCCGGCGAACTCGAATACGCCCATGTGCGACACGTCAAACAGGCCCGCCCCGGTCCGCGTGGCGGTATGTTCCGCGCTGACGGACGAATACCAGACCGGCATATCCCACCCCGCGAACGGCACCATTTTCGCGCCGAGGTCCTTATGCAGCGCGTGCAGGGTGGTCGTTTGCAGCGGCGGATCGGCAGGTTCGTCCCAGGCGAAGACCGGCAGATCGTCCGGTTTCGGGCCGGTATAGTCCGCGCCGCGCTGCCCGATGAAATACGCTTTGCCCACTTTGTAGCCGGTCCCATCGGCCAGCCAGTCGGCGTCCAGATTCACGGCGTCGTAGCGGTGCATGTTGGCCTCGGTGCGCAGCACGCTGATGCTGACCGGGCCGGGCACCTTACTGTAGACGTCCGCCGGATCGAAGCAAACGAAGCCGTCCGACAGCATCCGTAACCACGCCGCGATGAGTTCCGCGTTTTGCTCGACTTTGAGCAAATACACGTCTTCGTACTGGCGGTGGACGATCACGCGCGAGAGCGGCTTGCCGTCCGCGTCGAGTATCCAGCCGGGCAGATAGCCGTCGATGGACAGCGCCAGCACGTCACACGTCAGCGCCACGTCCAGGAAGCGCCCCGCCTGCGGGCCGTATACGTCGATGGTAGCCCACTCGCCCGCCGGTTCGGGGTATTCCGGCATGATACGGAAATGTTCCTCGGCGGCGTCCTGTTCCTTGAGGTAGGTTGCCAGATCGGGCACGCGGTAGTCGATGCCCGCCGAATTCGCCAGCCGGGCCACCTGCGAGCGAGCCTGGTTGAGCGTGTCAAAATCGATCTTGGCGCGCCATTGTGGTCTGCCGCTGGACCCGAGGTAGCTGAACGGGACGCAGGCGTGCAGCACATCGGCGATGATGTCGGCCAGCCGGTCGATGTGCGGTTCACGGAAACCGCGCTGCGTGATCCAGGGCGTACCCAGGCGAATCCCGGTGGCGCGGAAAGCCGAATTGTCGCCGGGAATGGTGTTACGGTTGCAGACAATGCCCGCCAGATCGAGAATCCGCGCCGCCATGTCGCCGCTGAGCGGAGTCCCGTCCGCGCCCTGAATGGTCTTGCAGTCCACCAGCAGCAGATGGGTGTCGGTCCCGCCGTGCAGAACGTGCAGCCCGCGCGCGGCTAACTGTCCGGCCAACCGCTGCGCGTTGCGCACAGTCTGGCGCTGCAATTCGCGGAACTGGTCGGTTCCCGCCAGCTTGAAGGCGACCGCCATCCCCGCAATCGTGTTGACATGCGGGCCGCCCTGTTCGCCGGGGAATACCGCCCGGTCGAGCTTCTTGCCGAGCCTGGGATCGGTCGTCATCAGGACCGCGCCGCGCGGCCCGGCCATCGTCTTGTGCGTGGTAAAACTGATCACGTCCGCGAACCCGACCGGACTCGGCACCGCGCCCGCCGCCACCAGCCCGGAAATGTGCGAGATATCGGCCAGCAGGATCGCGCCCACCTCGTCCGCGATGGCGCGGAAGGCGGCCCAATCCGGCGAGTAGGGGTACGAAGTGAAACCCGCGACGATGATCCTGGGCTGCGTCTCGACCGCCAGCGCGCGTATCTGGTCGTAATCCAGCCGTTCGGTGGTTTCGTCCACCCGATAGCTGACGATGTGGTATAGAAGGCCGCTGCGATTAACCGGGCTGCCGTGCGTCAGGTGGCCGCCGTGCAGCAAATCCAGCGCCATGATGGTATCGCCGGGTTGGAGCAAAGCGCTGTAAACGGCGTTATTGGCCGGAGCGCCGCTGAGCGGCTGCACGTTGACCCACAGCCGTTCGGCGGGAACCGTCTCGGTGGCGAACAGGTCCGCCGCGCGCCGCCGCGCCAGACTCTCCACGATATCGGCAAATTCGGTGCCCTTGTAGTAGCGGGCGTCGGAATAGCGGCGGTATTCGGCCAACCGCAGGTCCAGGTCCAGAATCTCGGATGGGTCGAATGCGCGCCAGTCGGCGGTCGGGTAGCCTTCGGCGTAGATGTTGTGGAATACCGAGCCGATAGCCTCTCGCACCGCGCCCGGTACGCTGGCTTCCGAGGGGATGAGGATCAGTCGCTTGGCCTGCCGGATTGCCTCCAGATCGACCAACGCGGATACGTCGGGGTCGAGGTTGGCGAGGCTGCCACGAAACAGGAAGTCGTCCATTGAAGCTCCTTGAATAGGACCACTGAGAGTAAGTTTAATTGCCTGAATTCTAGCATGACCGGGGGGCAATGGCTACTGTGAAAGGCGGGAATGGGACCACGAACGAGTTGTCAGGAAAAACGGCCTCACCCCCTAAATCCCCCTCTCCAGCAGAGCTAGAGAGGGGGACTTGCACGTTCGCCGCTGCTTGTTTTCTCCC
>JAFGTJ010000061.1 GCA_016934195.1 Anaerolineae bacterium
TCGCGCCGCTGTTCCCGATGGCGCTGATCATGCAGGAAGTCAGCCAGGAGCGCTACATCGAGATTCCCGACCCGGTGCGCAAGATTTATACGCAGTGGCGGCCCAGCCCGGTGTATCGTGCCCGCCGCCTGGAAAAAGCGCTCGATACCCCGGCGCGCATTTACTACAAGTACGAGGGCGTCAGCCCGGCGGGGAGCCACAAACCCAATACCGCCGTTGCGCAGATGTTCTACAACAAGGAAGAGGGCGTCAAAAAAATCAGCACCGAAACCGGCGCGGGCCAGTGGGGATCGTCGCTGGCGATGGCCGGGGCGTTCTTCGACATGGAGGTCGAAGTCTTCATGGTGAAGGTCAGCTACCAGCAGAAGCCGTACCGCCGGAACATGATGCAGGCGTTCGGCGCGACCGTCCACGCCAGCCCGACCACGCTCACCGACGCAGGTAAGATGATCCTGGCACGCGACCCCAACAGCCCCGGCAGCCTGGGGATCGCCATCAGTGAGGCGGTCGAGGTTGCGGCCAAAAACGACGATGTGAAATATTCCCTGGGCAGCGTGCTCAATCACGTCCTGATGCACCAGACCATCATCGGTGAAGAAGCCTTGTTGCAAATGGCGAAAGCCGACGATTATCCCGACGTGGTGATCGGCTGCGCGGGCGGCGGGTCCAACATGGCGGGCCTGATCATCCCGTTCATCCGTGAGAAGAACGACCGGGGCCTGAATACGCGCTTCCTGGCCGCCGAGCCGACCGCGTGCCCCAGCATGACCAAAGGCGTGTATGCCTACGACTACGGCGATTCGGTCGGAATGGGGCCGATTGCCAAAATGGACACGCTCGGTCACGATTTCGTGCCAGCGGGTATCCACGCGGGCGGGCTGCGCTATCACGGCATGGCCCCGATCATGTCGCTGCTGCACCGCGAAGGCGTGATCGAAGCGAAGGCGTACCACCAGAACGCCGCATTCAAGGCGGCGGTGGAACTGGCAAAGGCGGAGGGGATCATCGTCGCGCCGGAAACCGCCCACGCGGTCCTGGCGGCGATCAACGAAGCGCTGGAAGCTAAAGAGTTAGGCGAGGAGCGCGTGATCCTGTTCAACATGAGCGGGCACGGGCACTTCGATATGGCGGCGTATGATGCGTACTTCGAGGGCAAGCTGGAAGACTACGAATACCCGGCGGAAGCCGTCGCCGACTCCCAGACTCGGATGCCGGTAGTGGACGAATCGTTGTTCGCATAGGGCGACTAAGCGCACAATCACGACATACCAGCGGGGGAACGGCACGTCTTGATATAACGAGCATGGGCTGTCCCGGTCCGCAAGCCAACAACCGGGACAGCCCCCCCCATATACACTTACGCGAGGTTTTGCGGATAGCACAGCGGGAGGTTTTTGGATGAGCCAGGACGGGAAACGCGCCGCCGCCAACCCGATGGGGATGGGCATTGGTGCAGGCGTGGCTATTGGGGTCGGAATCGGCGTGGCAATGGGCGATCTTGCGCTCGGTATCGGGATCGGGATCGCCATTGGCGCGGGGATTGGTAGTGCTCTATCCGCCGCACAGAAGAAGCAGGCCGAAGAAAAACAGTCCGGCGACGATCAGAACCAGGGCCAGGAATAACCCCGGTTTCCGGTTCAGCGATAGTAGGGGCGGCGCTTGCTCCGCCCTATTTTTTCCCCTTAAAGATTGACCTTACGTGACCCTACGGCGGACCCATGTAAAACGTCGTGCCGATGACCCGGTAGCCCAGGCGCGTATACAGCGGTTCCCCGACCCGTGATGCCAGCAGCATCGTGGCCGTGATCCCGCGCGCGCGCAGATCGTCCAGCAGCGCGGTCATGAGGGTGGCGGCGTAACCCTGCCGCCGGAAGCGCCGCCGCGTCCCGACATTCCACACGCCCGCCATATCGCCCACGATCCCCACCGTCGCACACGCGGCGGGTTCCGCGCCCTCGTAAATCAGGTAATGGATCACGTCGGGATCGTCCAGGTGGTCCGGACGGGCCACTCGCTGGTTGACGTTATCCTGCGTGCCGAACGCTTCCCCCATGACGTGGCGAATGTGGCCCAGATGTTCCGGGGTGCTGGCGGGGATCACTTCGGCGGTGGGGTGAACGGGAATCGGCAGCGGCGGATTATCGAGCAGCATCAGCGGCGAATCCCACCGGACATAAAATCCCCGCGTCTGCAAAAAACCGGCGGCGCGCGGGTGGTAGCGGTCGGTGTAGATCACACTCCACGCCGCGTCCAGCGGTTGGAAGAAGCGCCACGCGGCGCGCAGGGTGGTCAGCGTCAGGGCGTCGGGAGTGTGCAGCCACAGGTGATTGGCTCCGGTCAGGCGGACATCGCCGCTGAAGCTGATCGTACACGCGCCGACCGTCTGCGTGATCGCGCCCGGCCAGTTGCGGAACATGCGCGCATAAAACCAGTCAATGCAGGCTTGCGCCGCTGCGAGTGTGGGATCGGTACACTGTGCCAGCATGGGATCACCACCCCTGGGCCAGCGGCAGCACAAATGTAACCGTCGTGCCCACGTTCAGATGACTCTCGACCCATATCTGCCCGCCGTGCCGTTCGATGATGGCGCGCGCAAACGGCAGCCCAATCCCGCCGCCCGGTTGTTCGCGCACCCGGTCGTCCGATGAGCGCCACATGCGGTCCCAGATGCGGTCGATGTCGTGTTCCGCGATGCCGATTCCCCGGTCGCCCACGCTGCAATACACCTTCGGCCCGTCCTGCCAGGCGTGGATCGCCACGTTGCGATCCGGATAGGAATAACGCACGCCGTTCTCGATCAGGCAGCGGATCGCCTGCTGGATGCGGCGCGAATCACCCATCACCGACGGCACCGGGTCTTGCAGGCTAAAAACCAGCGTCACATTGCGCGCTTTGGCTTCCGTTTCCAGGTCGGAGATCGCCTCGCGGACCAGGGGCGGCAGTTGGAAGGGCTTATGCTCCATCGCCATACCCGCTTCGATCCAGGCCAGATCGACCAGCGTTTCGGCCAGTTCGTACAATTTTTGGGCCGTTTGCTGGATGCGGGTGATAAAATGATGCTGTTTCTCGTTGAGATCGCCCATACGCTGCACCAGGTCGGCGTACCCGGTCAGCGCGTTGAGCGGATTCCGCAGGTCGTGGGCCATCTGCCGCACCAGGACCTCGCGCCGCGAGTCGATATCGGAGCGTTCGGTCACGTCATGCAGCAGCACCAACCGCCCGCCGCCGGGCCGGTCCACGCCGACCGCCGTCGCCAGCCGTTTGTGGGGCAGCGTGACCTCCATCAACCGTTCGCCCGCGCCGTTCAACAGCCGGTGCAGGTCGGGAAACTGCTTAAAGGCCGGGGTAATGTGCTCACCCAGCACGTCGTCCGGCGCGATTTCCAGCAGCGCCGCTGCCGCCGGATTCAGGCGTGTCAGAAAGCCGTCCGCCTGCGTGACCAGAATCCCTTCGGCGGCGGTCTGGAACAGGAAATTGAGTTGGAAATCCTGGTCCTGATCGGAGGTGTTATGGTGAGCATTCATAGCCATACCGGGATTGTAGCAGACAATGCGGGGTAAGGGAACACGACTTTAGTTCGAGTTTACGGGCGGTTAGGGTTGGGTTTGGGGGAGGGGGTAGGACTACAAGATAGCGTGATCGGTGGTTAGCCCCTCCCCCAACCCCTCCCCGCAAGCGGAGAGGGGCTTAACGGTGAGCCGA
>JAFGTJ010000401.1 GCA_016934195.1 Anaerolineae bacterium
CATCCCGAAGCGCTGGTTTACGTGGACGGAACGCCTTACGCCGCCTGTGACCGGCATCACCAGGAAGTGATTCTGGCCGATCAGTGGCGTGACGGCGCGGATCACCGGTTGGCGCTGCACGGCTGGACCGGCAATACAAATTCCGGCGGGCCGGATGCGCGGTTGTTGATGCGTCCCTGCGAAATCGTCCTGATCGACCAACCTGCGCGGGACTTTATCGCGGCGGCGCGAACGGCGCTCGGCGTGGCGCAGGCATTACCGGAAAGCCATCCGACCTATACCGCGCTGCTGAATGCGCTGGACGCGGCATTTAAGGCGCTGGATACCCGCGAACCGTTTGGCGACCCGTTTTACGCCAGCGTGCCGGACGCTCTGGCCGTGCTGCGGGACGGCATCGCCGGGGCCGGAGCCGCGCTGGACGTGGGCGTTGCAGCGGCGGGCCATGCCCACATCGACGTGGCGTGGCTGTGGACGCTCGGCCAGACGCGCCGCAAGGCCGGGCGTACCTTCCATACCGCGCTGCGCCTGATGGAACAGTTCCCCTATTACTGTTTCACCCAGAGCCAGCCGCAGTTGTACGACTACGTGCGGCAGGATTACCCCGCCCTGTTCGACGCGATCAAGCAGCGCGTGAGCGATGGCCGCTGGGAACCCATCGGCGGGATGTGGGTTGAGGCTGATTGCAACCTCAGCGGGGCGGAATCGCTGGCGCGGCAGTTTGTGTTGGGCCGGTCATTTTTCCGCGAGCACTTTGGACCAGAGGCCGAGTCGCCGGTTTTGTGGCTGCCGGATGTGTTCGGGTATGCGTGGTCGCTGCCGCAGTTGATCAAGCTGGCTGGACTGGATTACTTCTACACCATCAAGATCGGGTGGAGCCAGTACAACAAAATGCCCTATCACAGCTTCTGGTGGCAGGGCATCGACGGCACGCGGGTACTGACGCATTTCAGCCCTAACGGGGATTACACCTGTAAAGCGACTCCCGCTGACGTGGTGAACATGTGGAATGCCTTCAAGCAGCAGGCCGAACAGCGCGACGTCCTGATGTCTTACGGGTACGGTGATGGCGGCGGTGGCCCAACCCGCGAAATGCTCGAAACAATCCGCGAACTGGGCGAGTTCCCCGGCGCGCCGCGCACGCGGCACGACTTCGCGGGTGAATTTTTCCGCCGCATGGAGGCCGAAGCGGGCGACAATCTGCCCACCTGGAACGGCGAATTGTACCTGGAATATCACCGGGGCACGTATACCACCCAGAGCCGCAACAAGCGCGCCAACCGCAAAAGCGAATTTCTGCTGCACGACGCGGAATTCCTGGCGGCGCTGGCGGCCCAGGTGGACGGCGGTTATGAGTATCCCGCCGGAGATTTGCGTAAGGCGTGGGAACTGGTGTGCCTGAACCAGTTCCACGACATTATTCCCGGCAGCAGCATTGGCGACGTGTATATCGAATCGCAGGAACAGTACACCGAAGTCGCGCAGCTTGGCGCGGCGGCGCGGGATACGGCGCTGGACGCTATCGCGGGGCAGGTGGGCGGCGACCTGCTGCTGATCAACCCGACCTCGTTCGCGCGCGGCGATTTGTGTTTCTGGACGGGCGAGATACCGGACGGTCAGCATCTGGTACAGGCGGACGGTACGCCGGTTTTCGTCCAACCAACCGAAAACGGAATCTGGCTGTGTGCCGGTAGTTTGCCGCCGTACAGCATCACCGGGCTGCAATGGGCCACCGGGCCGAATCCCGTGCCGAATCCCGTGCCGGAAACCGGCCTGATCGCGGAACCAACGCTGCTGGAGAATCGCTTCCTGCGCGTGGAATTCAACCCGGCGGGCGATATCGTCCGCATGTACGACAAGGTTCACGCGCGCGAGGTGCTGCCCGACGGTGCGGTTGCCAATCAGTTTCAGGCTTTCGAGGATCGCCCGCCCAACTGGGACGCCTGGGACATCGAAATCTACTACGACGATAAGTTGTGGTTGGCCGATCCTGCCGACTCAATGCGCGTTATCGAAGCCGGACCGCTGCGCGCCACGCTGGAAATCAAGCGCCGCATCCTGAACAGCGCCTACACGCAGCGTATTTCGCTGGATTACAGCAGTCCGGTGATCCGCTTCGATACCGACATGGACTGGCACGAACGGCACATCTTGCTCAAAGTGGCTTTCCCGGTTGATATCCTGGCTCCCCAGGCGACCTACGATATCCAGTGGGGCAACGTGCAGCGGCCCACGCACCGCAATACCAGTTGGGACTGGGCGCGCTTTGAAACTGCCGCCCAGAAATGGGCCGATCTCAGCGAGGGCAATTACGGCGTGAGCCTGCTCAATGATTGCAAATACGGCCACGATATCCGCGATAACGTGATCCGGTTAAGCCTGCTGCGCGGCACGACCAAACCCGATCCCGACGCGGACCAGGGCCAGCACCAGTTTACTTACGCGCTGCTGCCCCACGCGGGCGACTGGACCGAAGAGACGATCCCCGCCGCGTATGCACTCAACGATCCGGCCCTGATTATCACCGGGCGGGGCGGCACGCCGGAGCGGGTAGAATTCTTGGCGGTGGACCGTCCTAACGTCGTGATCGAAACCGTCAAGCGTGCCGACGACGGTAACGGCCTGATCGTGCGGCTGTACGAAAGCCAGCGCCAGCGCGGTCCGGTCACGCTCACCGCCCACGCTGATATCCGGGCGGCGGCAGTGACGAATCTGCTGGAAGATACGCTGGTTGATCTCACGCCCGCCGGACGACAGGTCACATTCGATCTCGCGCCGTACCAGATCATGACGCTGCGGCTGGTGCCGTAGCGGGACGAGTTGGATTTTCCACAGGGCGCGGCCTCGTTTTTTTTGAGACTGTGCCCCTCTTAGCCCAGATTGTGTGGGTTCTATCTGGTTGCTCTGCGGTAAGAGCGATTCTCAGGTGCGGTAGTGGCCGTTGATGGTCACGTAGTCGTGACTCATATCGCACGTCCATACCCAGGTCGCCGCGTCGCCCTGGCCCAAATCCAGCCGAAAACCCCACTCCGGCGTTTGCATCAGCGCGATGGCCGCCGGTTCGTTATAGTTCAGCGGACACCCGCCTGCCACCAACTGGATCGCGGGCGATCCATCGGCGTTGAGCAGCCACAGCGCCAGCCGCGCCGGGTCGAACTCCACCCCGGCATGGCCCGCCGCCATAAAAATCCGTCCCCAGTTGGGATCGCCGCCGTAAAAGGCCGTTTTCACCAGCGGAGAATTGGCGATTTCGTGCGCGATGGTTTTGGCCGCGTTCTTGTCCGCTGCGCCGGTCACATGCACGGTGACAAATTTGGTCGCGCCCTCGCCGTCGCGCACAATGGCCTGTGCCAGCTCCACGCACACATTGCTAAGCGCCGTCGTAAACGCGGCAAACGCGACGTCGTTCGCCACCGTCACGCCCGACGCGCCGTTCGCCAGCAGCAGCACGGTATCGTTGGTGCTCATATCGCCGTCCACCGTGATCCGGTTGAAGCTGCCGTCTGCGGCAGCGCTCAGCGCGCGCGCCAGCAGGTCGCCGGGAACGTCGGCATCGGTGGCAATCACGGACAGCATGGTCGCCATATGGGGCGCGATCATGCCGGACCCCTTGGCGATCCCGGTGATGGTGTAACCGTCCGGTGTCTGGACGCTGGCGAACTTGGGGCGCGTGTCGGTCGTTTTGATCGCGGCGGCGGCGTCCGCCCAACCTTCTGTGCCGTTTTCTGTATCGAGTTTCCCGGCCAGATCGGTGATCCCCTGCGCGATCCGGTCCATCGGCAGGTGCATCCCGATCACGCCGGTCGAGAGTGCCAGCACTTCATCCGGTTGGCAGCCAACCGCCGCCGCGACCAGTTCCGCCGAGCGCCGCGTATTCGCCAGCCCTTCGTCGCCGGTACAGGCGTTGGCCGTGCCGGTATTGGTGATCACGGCGCGGACCTGCGCGTCCGGCTGGGCCAGGATCGCCTGATCATAGAGCACGGGCGCGGCCTTGACCTTGTTGACGGTGAAAACACCCGCCGCGCGGCACGGTCTATCGCTGACCAGCAGCGCGATGTCCGGTTTACCTTCCGGCTTCAGGCCGCAGTGTGTGCCCGCGATGCGAAACCCTTTTACTTTTATTGCGTTTCCCATGTTTTCCTCCCGCTTTCAGGCCAAATCGAACAGCAGCGCGATCTCGTCGCACGCATGGCGAAACGGGCACGGCGCGCAGTCCCGCCACACTTTTTCGGGAAAATTCGCCACAAAGTCCCGGCGGAAACCGAGTTTTTCAAACAACCCGGCGGCGCGCGTCAGGGTCAGCACCCGCTGCAATCCCCGCGCGCGGGCCAGATCGACCGATCCCGCGACCAGTTTGCTGGCAAGGCCGTTGCCCCGGTAATCGGGATGGACCGCCAGCGAGCGCACTTCACACAGCCGCCGGTTGAAAACCACCAGCGAGACACAACCCACCACGCGCCCGTCTTCGTCCGCTGCCACCAGCCAATCGTCAATAGCTCCGGCAATTTGTTCCGCCGGGCGCGGCAGCATTCGCCCGGCGCGTACTTCGTCTTCAAAGAGGGCGCGAATCGTTTCTACTTCGTCTAATTGGGCGGGACGAATATTCATGCGGTCGTTATCTCCGAGAGAATGTCATCCAGGGTTTCAACCAACTGGTCGATATGCTGTGGTTCCACGATCAGCGGCGGCAGGAAGCGCAAGACGTGCGTTCCGGCGTTGAGCAGCAAAACACCGTGTTTATAGCCCGCCGGGATCAGCGGCGCAACCTCGAAATCCATTTCCACACCGACCATCAGGCCCTTACCACGTACCTCGACAATGTGCGGTGAATTCAGTTGGCGGAGCTTGTCCAACAACAGATTACCCATTTTCTGGACGTGTTCCAGCATGGCCGCATCGCTGACGCGCCGCAGCACGACTTCCGCCGCGCGGCACAGCACCGGACCCGCCGCAAACGTGCTGCCGTGATCGCCCGTCTCGATGGCGGCAGCGACCGCATCCGTGATCAACGTCGCGCCAATCGGCAGCCCGCCGCCGAGCGCTTTGGCGAGCGTCATCATATCGGGCTGGACGCCGGTTTGCTCGTAGGCCCACAACGTCCCGGTACGGCCCATGCCGCATTGAATTTCGTCGAAGACCAGCAGCGCTCCGACGCGATCACAGGCAGTCCGCAGCGCACGCAAAAATTCCGGCGTGGCGGAATTGATCCCGCCTTCGCCCTGGATCGGCTCCACGAATACGGCGCATGTGTCCGGCCCGATCAGGTTCAGCGCGGCGTCGATATCGTTGAACGGCGCGACCGATACCCCCGGCATCAGCGGACGGAACGGGGCCTGATATTTCTCTTTGATGGTGAGCGCCAATGATCCCATCGTCCGCCCGTGAAAACTGCCCGTAAAAGCAACAATCCCGGTTTTGTCGGGATTGCTGCCAGAACTGCGGGCATATTTGCGGGCGAATTTAATCGCCGCTTCGACCGCTTCGGTGCCCGAATTGCAGAAATATACCTTATCCGCGAAACTCGATTCACACAGCAGCGCGGCCAGGTTCGCCTGGGGCGCGCTGTAATACAGGTTGCAGACGTGCGACAACTGCGCGATCTGGTCTGTTACTGCCGCCGCGATCTCCGGGTCGCTGTGTCCCAGGGCATTCACACTGATACCGGACACGAAATCCAGGTAGCGTTTGCCCGTCTCGTCATACACGAACATGCCCTCGCCGCGTGTCAGCGTAAATGGCGCGCGGTTGTAGGTGTGCAGCACGTACTGCTCGGTTTTGTCTGGAATATCACTCACGCTGTTTTTCTCTCCCCTCGGTGATTGGTTATCAGTCCTTAGTTTTTGGTTATTGGTTTTTAGTGGGTGATAAATTCAGGCTGGGCGCTAATCAGTACCACCGGAACCAATCACTAAAAACTAACAACTTGTGGTTAAAACACTCACGCTGCAAATATCGTTCCGGTCCCGGCGCTCAGACCTGCCAGATCGGTGATAATGGCTTTCGACACGCCGCCCGCGACGGCATCCAGCGCCGCGTTGACCTTCGGGATCATGCCGCCGTTAATAATACCCTGGGCGATTAAATCGCGCGCCTGGGCCAGCGAAAGATGAGCGGCGACATCGGCCCCCACTTGTACGCCGGGAACGTTGGTCAAAAAGGTAATGTGGGCCGCGTTCAGTGCTGCCGCGACCGCGCCCGCCGCGTGATCGGCGTTGACGTTGTAGCTTCCGTCAAAACCCATCGAGATCGGCGAAATCACCGGCACGACACCCTGTGTACACAGGTCATGCAGCACATCGGCCCGCACCTGGACGATCCGCCCGACGCGCCCCATATCCGCCGACCAGGGTTCGACCTGGATCAGACCCCGGTCCACGCCGCTCATGCCCAACGCATCAACGCCCGCGCGCAGCAGCGCCAGCGTCAACTGCTTGTTGATCCGGCCCGACAGCGTCATTTCGACCACTTCGAGCGCGGCTTCGTCGGTCACGCGCTGACCGTTGATATACACGGGTTCCAGGCCAAGCCGTTCCTGTAACCGGTTAATGGCGCGTCCGCCGCCATGCACCAGCACACACGAGGTATGCTGTTGCAGACCCGCGACCGCCTGGGCCAGCCCTTCGACAAACCCCGGTTTTTCCAGGTCGTTACCGCCTACTTTGATTACGATGGGTGCCATTATTCCTGAGTCTCCTGTGCCATGTCTATATCAGTCCGGCGGTTTCGGGGAAATTCCACATCAGGTTGAAGTTTTGCACGGCCTGGGATGCCGCCCCTTTCAGCAGGTTGTCGATCACGGCAGTCACGATCAGCACGTTCCCGGCGGTGGTGGGTGTCAGCGAGATCGCGGTGTACGGTGTCCGCACCACATGCGCCAGCGCTGCCAGTTGACCGGGTGGCAATACCTTTACCAACGGCTCGTCCGCGTACAGGTCAAAGGCCGCCTGCGCCGCGTCCAGGTCCGTCACCTGGGCATAGACCGTTGCCAGGATGCCCCGGTCAGTAGGCAGCAGGTGCGGCGAGAAAATCAACGGGCCAGCCTTGCTCCCGGCTTTTGCCAACTGCTGATCCATCTCGCCCAAATGCTGGTGAGTCCGTCCAATTTTGTAAGGCGAGAAATTACCGTGTACTTCACAAAACAGCGTATTTGTTTTGGGCGTGCGGCCCGCGCCGGATGCGCCCGACTTGGCATCCACGATCAGCGGCGCGCCGGGGACCAG
>JAFGTJ010000402.1 GCA_016934195.1 Anaerolineae bacterium
GCGGCGCACATTGCGCGTTTTGCCGCGCAGCAGCGGATAAGCGCGGTAGAGCACAAACACAGTCAAAACAGCGGCCAGTAAAAAAGTCGGCAGCCACCATCCCGCCCCAAAATCCAGATTCACCGACACAAACGAGCGCAACACCAACCAGATATGCAGTATATTGGGCTTCTGCACCCAATATTGCCGCAGTTTGCCAAGCTGATCGGGCAGGTTCAGCATCCAGGGCAAATACAGGACCAGGGCCAGCAGCGACGCCAACACGGTCCGCGCGATCAGGCTCCGGTCGCGTTTGAGAAACGGCAGCAAACCCAGCGCCAGCAGGTAAAAAGCGGCCAACTGCTGCACGTACATCGCGCCCCCGGTCAGCAATCCAAAGGTGATCCAGTATCCTATCCGCCCGCATGTCCAAGCGCGCCAGTACACCCAGGTTGCCAACAACAGCACCAGGGCCAACAGCGCGTACATGCGCGTTTCCTGCGAATACTGAATATGAAACGGAGCCACCGCCGTGATCAGCGCGGCAACGAGCGCCGTCCGGTCGTCGAACATATCTCGCGCCAGGAAAAACACCACCGCTACCGTCGCCACACCGAGCAGTACACTATACAGTCGGGCCGCTGCCGCGCCCTGCCCAACCATATCCATCCAGTAATGGAGCGATTGGTAATACAGCAGGGGGTGTACGTCAGCAGCGCCGCCCTCGACCTCGGTCAACGTGCCGTCCACCATCGCGTTCCAGCCAGTTTCCGCGAACAGGACAGCAAACGCCTCATCATACCACAACGTCCTTCCGCCGAGATTAATGGTCCGCAGGCCGAACGCCAGCAGCAGAATCAGCGCCAGGATTCCCCAGGTCCACGCCTCACGCCGGAGCATGATCCCGATCCTCCGTTAACTTCATATACAAGGCTCCGACGATCCCGGCTAATAATGCGGTACGCGCCACAATGATCATGACGTAGGGCATCACTAACGCCCCGCTGATTTCACCGTTCGTTTCAGCAGTGCGCATGAACAGCGCCGGATATTCGACAAAACTGGCGAACGCGATCACCAGACACAACAAAACCCCGTTACGATCCGGAAAATTCAGCAGTAGCAGCGGTGTCAGGGTTAGCGCCCACTGCGGACTCCAACCCTGCGCCCACAGGAAAAAGATCACCAGCGTCAGCGTGAAAAATGCCACCACGCCCTGATCGTCACGGCGCATCCGGCGTGTAAATACGAACCATCCGAGCGCGGCAAAGGGAATCAGCCGCAGCCACCAGGGAATCACCGGATCGCTGCCGACCGGCTCATACGCCGTATCGGGATCGAAGCGCTGGTCTAATTCGATAAAACGGCCCGTGCCCATGTTGCCATCGAGCAGCGCCCAAATACTCTGGTAGGACCCTTTGCTAAACTGCGCCAGCAGCGAGGACATCGCCAGATCGCCGCCCCAGGCCAGCATCAATCCTAACACCGCCAACACGATCACCAGCACAATCGCGGTATAGCGGATCGCGTCCCGCTGCTCGCGGAAACGCCAGATCACCGGCAGGACCAACACCGGGATAAACTTGGTCAGCGTGCCGACCGCTACCATCACCGCCGAGCGATTCACCTGCCCTTCCAGCAGCCACAGCAGCGCCAGCAACAGCAGGAACAACACCAGCGGCTCAAAGTTCCACCAGGGGAAGATCAGCGGTGCAGCCAGGACCGCGTACAACCAGGGCAGCGCGACCGCCATCCCATCGCCGTGCAGCCGTCCCGCCAACCGGCGCAGCAGCAGCAAGTTACCCACATCAAAAACCGTCATAATCAGGCCCAACGCCGACGCCCAACTCGCGTAATCGATCTCGCCGCGCAAGCTCATTACGCGATACAGGCCAATAAATACCGCAGGCCACACCGGGGGAAACTCGTACCAATAATCGCGGTAGGGCAAATCACCGTCATCGCTAAGTCGAGCCAACTCGTAAAAATAGCGAAAATCACCGAAACTGGACATGCCGCGTTCGGCCAATGTTGGCACGCCGCTCTGCTCGTACAGGTCGAACGTGTACGGCTGGTAAACAATCGCCATCGTCAGCCGGAACCCGAAAAACAGGTACAACAGCAGTCGGAAGTCGGACAGCAAATCCAGCGCGGAAGATGCACCGGAATGGGAATCGCATTTACTCATCAGCGGCTTGATCCGGGATACGCACAAACACGGCGGAACGTCCGGCGTCAAACTGGTACTCCTGCCACTGATCCGGCATGGTGCGCAGCATCACCGCCAACACGCTCCTGGCTTCGATGGCAACAAAACCGATGTCTTGCTCGTCTAGGGTTTCCTGCCACCGGTCGCGGAGAAACACGGTATCCAGGTATTCGCGCAGAAAATCATCATCATAGAGATCGGTGCGCCCATCCACGTATACCGGCACGTCCGGCGCGGCGAACATCAGGTAACCGCCCCAATTGTAGGAGTTAAACATCTTACCCGGCGGCGGCGATTCGTTCAGGAAATCGGCCACCTCAACCGGGAAATATTCCTCCTGAGCGGCGCGGACGGTTTCGGTATTCAGCGCGGCGGCAACTTTGACCAGTCCGCCCAATAGAATCAGCACCAGCAGCACCCAGTTGAGGATCAGCATCGGCCCGGTCACAGTCCGCCGCAGCCGAATCTGCCAGCCGCGATCTGTCAGCCAAGTGTCCAGATGGCGCGTCAAAACCGGGGTAGCGGCAATCGCAAACACGGCAATATTCCGGCCCGCCGTCAGCGCCATAAACACCGTGCCGCACACCAACACCAGATCGGTCCAATCCATACGGCGGCTGCCCAGTCCGGCCACGACCAGCAATCCCAACAGCAGCATCGCAAACGGCCACGTCTGCCGCTCGTGAAAATCCGGCGATCCCCATTCCTGGATGAAATCTTGCAGCACGCCGATTCCCACCGTGCGAAACGGGTAACCGAGCATCTGAACGCCGTAAGGATTCACGGCGACCAGCGGGATCGACACCGCCGTGACCAGCAGCATTTTTTTGAGTCGCGCCCATTCCACCACGTCGGGATCATCCCGGTTGAACAGATTGCCAATGACCTCGCCCGCGATTGAGCCAAACAGGAAAATAAAGCCGATGGCGAACCCGCCGTGCAAATTAACCCAGATCACAATAATGACGGGAATCAGCCACAGGCGGTCGATATCGCGGCGCTTATACAGGTGCAGCAGGTAGAGCACCAGCGCGCCGAGCATAAACGAAAACATCTGCGGGCGCGGCGACCAGAACACCGCCGCCGCTGCCGCCCCGATCACGAGGCTGAAGGCGCGCACATAGACGTTCCCCTCGCACATCAGGTACACGAACGCCATGCCCAAAGTCGCTAACCCGGCCATATACAGCGCCAGCCCGATATTACCGCTGTCGCCCGGTTTGCCTGCGCCGCCAAATATCTCGTAGATGCCGTAGATCACGATCTGCGATCCCCAACTGTGATCGATCCAGTCCTCGCCGTAGCGGGTGTGGGAAAACGGATCGGTTTGGGGAATTTTAGTGAGATCGAGGATGTATTCGCCGCTGCGGATATGCCACCACGTATCGGTATCGGTGGGCACACGTACCGCCATCGCAAACAGGAGAATAAATAGAATCGCAGCAGTCAAACGTTGAATCGTCAGCTTGCGGTAAAAGGTCATCGACATTTATCCCGGCCAGTGAAGTCCAGACCTTTGTATTATATACAGTTTTTTATTTTGAGTGCATTCTTTCTTGAGTCTGCGCAGGCCAATCCACAAATTACCAGGGCACGGCGAGCAGCGTCCCTACTATTCGTCCGCGGGTCGGGATTCGACCGCGCGCCAGTTAGTGATCGCCAGGTCCACATCAAACCCCAAAGCGTCTTCCAATGCGCGTTCGGCCTGATTCACATCATGGGATGTGAGCCAACGTGTGCTGCGAACCGTCGCCGTGATATCGTGCCCTTTCAACTCAACTTCAATTATATCCGCGTCGCTGAACTGCGCTTCCAGCACATCGCGCGCCTGCCCCGTCTGGCGACCGGTACGTACCACGTCCACAAACGCACTGCCCAACGGGATCGCCAGCAAACCCAACACCAGCAAGGAAATAAGCACCTGCCGCCAGGTGTAATGCTCACGGCGCGGCCTGAGTCCCAACCAGCCGAAGATCGCCGCCCCCATCAGGCTGATACTCACGATGTTGGTCAGGAACAACAGTCCCGCCCCGGAAGCAAGGTCCCAATCACGGAAGGCCAATCCCAACCCGACCGTACACAAGGGCGGAACCAGCGCCGCCGCAATCGCCACACCCGCCAGCGCCGAGGGGATATCCTTGCGCGCCATCGCATACGCGCCCGCCGCCCCCGACGCCAGCGCTATCCCCATATCCAGCAGCGACGGCTCACCGCGCGCGCGCATTTCGGACGTTGAGACATCCAGCGGAATCACTACCCCAATCACAACGGCAACCGCCAGCCCGATCAGCACGCCGACCAGCACGGTTAACACCGACGCACGCAGCAGTCGCAGCCGCCCCTGGATCAGGCCGACCGAAAACGACATCAACGGCGACATCAACGGCGCAACCAGCATTGCGCCGATGATCACCGCCGCGCTGTTTTGCAGCAGGCCAAACGAAGCAATCACGGACGAAATGAGCATCAGCACCATAAAGTTGATACCAGGGCGGCTCATTTCAACAGCCTGCTGGATCACTTCGGCCTGTTCCGATGGAGTCAGCCGGGGCGAAAAACGCGCGATCACGGCGCGCGTCAAACGCTCGGAAGAAGACATACGCTCTTTGGTGGCGCGTTTCACCAGCACCACCGGGCCGGGAGCCTGAGCCAGTACGCGCTGCGCCACGTTGCCAAAAATCCAGCGATCCAGCGGGCTTTTCTCGGTAAATCCCAGCACCACCATATCGCTGCGGCTGCACCGCGCCAGAATGCCGCTCACCATATCATTCGCGCGCACGACCTGCCGCTGAATGCCGCGCGTATTTTTCAGCGCGGTCAACGATGCTTCGATGCGCGCCAGCCCAAACCAGCTTGGCAGGTCAGAATCGGTCTGGACATACATCGCCATCGGCTGCGCGTCGTACACGTCCGCCAGCACCACACCCAAACGGGCCGCCACTTTGGAATTATCACTGCCATCCAACGGCAGGATCACATGCTCGATATCTTCCAGCTTGACCGGCGAGCCAAGCGGATTACGGTACACTAACAAATCGCAGGGCGTGGTGCGCGCCACCGACTCGACCACCGTGCCCAACTCAATCCGGCCTCGCACCGGAGCCTGAAAACCCAACACCATCAAGGTCGCGCCGTGCTCGCGAGCCGCATCCAGAATACCGCGTGCGATACTGGGAGCCGTGCGCGTGATCAATTCGATCCGAATGCCGGATTCCCTGGCCTTATCCACCACCACTGACAGGTCCTCAAAGGCCGCTTCATTTAACTCGGTACCGGAAAGATGCACAAACAATCCCAATACCCGCCCGTGCTCGACATCCGACAGTTTCCAGGCCATGCGGATCAGGCCCATTGCGGTCGCAGGATTGGCTAGCGGCACCAACACCCGGCGCGCGTGTACCGATGGTGTTTCGGCTTGATTAGTCGCCATCATCACGGCTCCATGTAACGGATCAATCACAGATTTCCCTGATCCACAGTAGCGCAAGGCCGCGATCTCGTCAAAAATACCGGGCGCGAGTCATGCCAACACCGCTACGAATCTGGACCACTAAACGTTATACTGTTGTTCGCTGCGTTCGCCATCCCGTCACAACCTACCCCATAGATACCTGGGCGCGGCAAGCAGCGCCCCTACAAAAATAATCTATGGATAGACGCTAAGGAGACATGCTTATGACGGCTGCTACCAAGTCCGATCAAACCGAGAATTCAAGCCAGAGTCTACGCGGCTTATCATCTGAAGAAGTCAAACAACGACAGGCGCAAGGGTTACAAAACGACGTGCCGTTGAAGTCCAGCCGTCCGTTAACGGCCATTCTGCGCGACAATTTGCTGTCGATCACCAACGTGATCCTGTTCGGGATCATGATCGTGCTGGTGGCAGTCGGTAAACCGGGCGATGCGCTGGCAACCGGCGGCGTTGTGCTGCTCAATGTCCTGATCGGCATCTACCAGGAAATCCAGGCTAAGCGCAAACTGGACGAGATCGCGCTGCTCAACCGCCCCAAAGTCCGCGTGATCCGCGATGGGCAGGAAATCGAGATCGATCAGGGCGCGGTGGTGGTCGGGGACGCGCTGGCGATTGGTCCCGGCGACCAGATCGTAGTAGACGGGCAGTTAGTCAGCGACCGACGCATAGACGTGGACGAATCGCTGCTAACGGGCGAATCGGACCTGATCCCGAAGGAACATGGCGACGAACTGCTGTCCGGCAGTTTTTGCGTATCGGGCAGCGGGGTTTACGTGGCCGAGAAGGTAGGCGCGGAGAGTTTCGCGTACCAACTGACGGCGGGGGCACGTGAATATCGCCGCGTGTTAACGCCGCTGCAAAGCCAGGTGAGCATCATTGTACGTTTGCTCGTCATCCTGGCAATCAGTCTGGCCGTGCTGCTGTTCCTGGCCTACGCGATTCAAGATGAGCCGTTCAACGACATGGTAACAGACACCGCCGTCGTGATCTCGCTGGTACCACAGGGCTTGATGCTCATGATCACGGTGGCATATGCGCTCGGCGCGGTGCGGATCGCCAATAAGGGCGCGCTGGTCCAACAGATCAACGCCGTCGAGTCGCTGAGCAACGTTGATACCCTTTGCCTGGACAAAACCGGCACACTGACCACCAACCGTATCCAACTCCGCCAGATCATCCCTATCGGCTCCGATGAAGACACCATCCGGCGGCAGTTGGGCATCCTGATCGCCAGCGGGGGACGCGCCAACCGCACCGCCGAAGCAATTGCCGCCGTGTGTCCCGGTGAAGCGCAGCCGGTGGAAGTTGAAATCCCATTTTCGTCGGAATACAAGTGGAGCGGCGCGACCTTCAACGGTGCGGCAGATACGCTCAACGGCAGTTACATTCTGGGCGCGCCGGAGGTACTACTACCGTATATTCCAGAGGGGCGGTTATTGGAACGACACATCGAAACCTGGGCGGATTTGGGTTTGCGCGTGCTGATGTTCGCCCACCACCCGCAGCCGCTCACTTTCACCTCGGAGAACGGCAAACCCCAACTACCCGACCGACTTCAGCCGGTGGCGTGGCTGACCTTTAGCGACGAACTGCGACCGGATGCCAAAGCTGTCCTCGACCAGTTCCGGGAAGCGGGCGTCGGATTTAAGCTCATTTCCGGCGATAATCCGCAAACGGTCGCGGCGCTGGCGCAGATGGCCGGAATAAGCCAGGACGTGGACGTGATCTCAGGGCTGCAACTGGCCGAAATGACCGAATCCCAATTCATTGAGACGGTAGACCGGGTAACGGTCTTTGGCCGCATCACGCCGGAGCAAAAGCAGCACATTGTCGAAGTACTGCGCAGCAAAGGGCATTACGTAGCGATGATGGGCGACGGCGTAAATGACGTGCTTTCGCTCAAACAGGCCCACATGGGAATCGCAATGGAAAGCGGCAGTCAGGCCACCCGCGCCGTCGCGGATATGGTGCTGCTGGACGATAACTTCAGCGTGCTGCCGGAAGCGATCAAAGAGGGCCAGCGCATCCTGAACGGCATGACGGACAATATGCGGTTATTCCTGTCACGCACGCTGTATGCCGCGCTGCTGATCATCATTGCCGGGTTCATCGGCACCGAGTTCCCCTTTACGCCCCGGCATAACCTGATCCTGACGACGCTGCCGGTTGGTATTCCCGCTTTCTTCCTGACGGTCTGGGCGCGGGCCGGACATCCCCAGCAAAGCCTGCTGCGTTCGGTGGGCGAGTTCACGCTGCCAGCGGGATTTAGCATCACGGTCGTGACCCTGATCGTCTACCTGCTGTATTTTGATGAATCGCTGCAACTTCAGCGGACCGTGCTCACCACAACCGCCCTGCTCTGTGGCTTGCTGCTGGTCATCTTCGCGGAACATTCCGCCGAGGAATGGGAAAGCCGCCGCCCACTGCATACTGATCTGCGCCGGGTATGGCTGGCGCTGGGAATGCTGGTACTCTACCTGTTGATTTTCCCGATCCCCAGCGTGCGCGATTCGTTTGAGCTAAGCACGATGGCCTGGCGCGATCTGGGCGTGGTTCTGGTGGCCGTGATCTGTTGGGGAGTTATCGTTCGCGTACTTTGGCGGTATGATGTATTCAAACGCATTCTGATACCGTCGGGGAGTTAAGACACCATGCGTACACCAGCCTATATCGCCATCGCCGATGACGGGCATATCACCCTGTTCTGGGGAAACGGAACCGAGGAGAAAAAACACCCGATCCTGCGAGGACCACAACCGGCTAGCAGCGAGCATTTGCTAACCGTGATCGAAGGCATGAAAGCCTGGGCCGAGGAAAACGGCTATCAGGTGGTCGTGCCATCCTATGACCTGGAAGTGCCCGATATCCAGATTGGCATCACTGACCAGGACGCCGAAAACCTGGACGAAGATGAAATTATCGACCTGCTCACGGACATTCTAGACCTGGATGAAGACGAGGATCGCTAACCGGGCACGCAAAAGCCCCGCAAACAACGCGGGGCTTTTGGTTAAAAGTTATTCGGACGGCGCGAAAATTACAGGTTGTTGACGATGTTCGAGAAAATGTTACCGATGGCCGGGCCAAGCAAGGCCAGGATGATGATAACCACAACAGCGACCAACACGAGGATCAGCGCGTACTCAACGAGACCCTGACCTTCTTCACGCGGACGGTACAACATAGTTAGACACTCCTTGATGATTACCTGCTCGATAAGATTGAATGTGTCTATAGAATACAATTGTTTAGGACAAAAATCAACACCCTTTAACAATTATTTATCAATTTAAATGCCATTTTAACGCAATCATAGATACATGATTATAGGTGAAACATGATCTTGCCGCTCTCGCCGCTTTTAAAGACTTCGTAAGCCTCGTCGAAGTCTTCCAGGGCGAATTCGTGGGTGACAAGCTGGCTCAGATCAACCGCGCCGGATTCCAGCAGACCGCGCACCTGATACCACGTATCCCACAGCCGCCGTCCCGCGATCCCACGCACAATTGCGCCTTTGAACACCACATGCCGGTTGATGTCAAACGTAAACGGGCCGGGAGTCAGTCCCAATAACGCCGCCTCGCCGCCTTCCTTAAGCAGCGTAAAGCCCTGGTCAATGGCGCTCGGCGCGCCGGACATTTCTAACAACACGTCCACGCCTTCGTCACACGTCGATTCGCGTATCACGCCAACCACATCGTCCGTCATCGCGTTGATAGTCAGGTCCGCGCCCGCCTGTTTTGCCATCGCCAACCGGTAATCGCTGACATCGGTGGCAAATACCCGGCGCGCGCCTGCCGCTTTAGCGACCGCAATCGACATGATCCCAACCGGCCCGCAGCCCGTCACCAGCACGTACTTGGCCGATACATCCTGGGCCATCGCGGTATGGACCGCATTACCAAAATTTTCTTCCAACACGGCCACCCGCAGCGGCAGATCGGACGGATTGGACCACGCATTTTGGGCAGGCATCGCAATAAATTCGGCAAAACCACCGTCCCGGTCTACGCCAATGATCTGCGTATTTTCGCAGATGTGACCCTGCCCGGTCCGGCAGTAGTAGCACTGGTTGCAAACGATGTGACTTTCCAGGGACACCGGGTCCCCCACCTTCACCCGCGTTACGTCATCGGCCACCGCCGCAATCCGGCCCGTGATCTCATGACCGACAACGAACGGCGGTTTTAACCGGCTTTGCGCCCATTCGTCCCAATTGTAAATATGCAAATCGGTGCCACAGATCGACGCGGCCAGCACTTTTACCAACACTTCACCGGGACCAATTTCCGGCACGGGCCAATCCACCATCGTAAGACCGGGGCCGCGTTCCGCCTTGATCACTGCTTTCATAGTTCTCGTCATGGGGAAAATATCCTGTGTAAATAAACATTTTAGCCGTAAATATAGCGTGCAAAACAAATTTCAGTAGACCGCAATCAAGCTGCGGCAGACGGAACGATAATTTCTAACGAGAAACCTTGCCGTTGTTTGATGATCTCCCACAA
>JAFGTJ010000062.1 GCA_016934195.1 Anaerolineae bacterium
AGTTTCTCTTTTGAAGAGAAAAAGCAGGAGAAAAAAGATTTTTTCTTCTCTGTGCTCTCTGTGTCTCTGTGGTGAAAAAAATTTCTGTCCCCAAATCCGAACGCACCCTACCTCACTGGGCATGTTGTCAAGGTTGTCTGACCGAGTCACAATCCCGGATGGTTTGCGGAATAGACCCGATACGCGCATCAGCGCGCGTGGCGCGGCGTCTATCTCTAACCGGTTTATTTGCACAATACAGGGTGCGCCCGTGACAGCGCGGAGGTCAGTAACCATGAAACGATGGGGCTTGATCGGTGGTTTTTTGACCATGAGTCTATTGGTGGCGAGTCTGGTGGCAGCCGGTCCACTCCCGGCGAGCATACTCACACCCGTTCCGACTCATTCCCTGGACGAAACGTCCATGATGGATTTCGTCATTGCGGATTTTGGCGCGATCCATTCCCCGGTTAATGGGGATGCCAACGAGGGGTTGATCTTCGGGAATCTGTCAATTTCGCCGCCTGCGCCGGACCTCCCGGCGGAATTGGCCGCGTTTTTGGGCCGGTGGGAGGGGTACAATTACGCGCCGCCGGTCAAAAAAGACTGGAAAGTTGTGCTGCTCATTCAGGAGATCACGGCGCAGGGTGGCCGGGCTTTTCTCTGGATGGGGACCAATCTCCAGTACCCCAGAGCGGTCCAGGAGATTCAGTTCCGCGTGGTGATGGACCCTGCTCCGTCCATTGAGTGGGGGTATCAGGACCGCAGCGGCCAAAATTTAGCCACCATCACACGGGACCCTGACACCGATCAGCTTGAGGGCTGGTTGACGATTGTCGATTCCGGTTATGCCTGGGGACCTATCGAACTCACCAGGGATCAAACGTTTTACGTGTACGACGATTATGCCCAATATCTGGCGGGCAAACGGATTTATCCCAGGGAATACCAGAACCAGGTGTTACAGGATTATGGACAGGGGTACCTGGTCTATCTCCCCGAAGGGTATGAAGCCGAGCAGGACCAGACGTGGCCGCTGCTGTTTTTCCTGCACGGGGCCGGGGATCGCGGGGACAACCTGTTCCTGCTGGCGAAAGCCAGCCCCTTTATGATGATCCGCGAAAAGGGTCCTTTGCCCTTTATCATCGTCGCGCCGCTGCTGAATACATCCCTCGATTATGGGTCCTTCCCGGATGCCTATCTGGATGGGATACTGGAAGAAATTCTGACCGGGTACCGGGTAGACCCGACTCGGATATACATGACCGGCCTGAGTATGGGCGGTGAAGCAACCTATCGTTTCGCGTTGAACCAGCCGGATGTTTTCGCCGCCATTGCGCCACTGGCCGCTTTTGATCCGAAACATTTTCCGGCCATGCTCCTGAGCGGATATGAAGCCTTCACCCAACCACTGGACCGCCTCAAAGATATTCCGGTGTGGGCGATTCATGGGGCCGACGACAGCGTGGTGCCGTTGGATGCCGCGCAAAGCACGGTCGATGCGCTGAGAGAGGCGGGCGTTGATGTCCTGTTCTCGGTTTTAGAGAATCACGACCATGACGTGTGGACTGATACCTATACAGACCCGGCATTTTATGAGTGGTTGCTCCAATACCGGCGGCCATAACTATCATATGAATGGGTTTCTTCATATGTCCACAAGCTCATTGAACGTTTGTTGCACTTGGGGTATAAACGTGCAATATGTTTTTGAGAGCGCTTTCTCAAGCGTGTTCCAGCGCATTATGACCGGACCTCGCTTGCGGTTTGCTTTGTTGAATATGTTTTTTGCACGATTAACCACCTATAACCCCAAAAGGATTTGTCCATGACTACAGACCAGACTCACGATATCAAACAGCTTATTAGCCAGATGACGCTGGAAGAAAAAGCCGCGATCTGTACCGGTGTGAATGCGTGGCAGACCGTGCCGGTCGAGCGCCTGGGCATCCCCAGTATGTGGGTGTCGGATGGCCCGCACGGGGTCCGGCGTGCCACCGTTCCCGACGATATGATGGCGGCAAATGTCCCGGCGACCTGCTTCCCTACCGCGTCGGCGCTCGCCGCCACCTGGGACCGCGACCTAATCTATGAACTGGGGCAGGCGTTGGGCGAAGAATGCATCGCGCTCAATGTCGATTTGCTGCTGGGACCGGGCGTGAACATCAAGCGCAGCCCGCTATGTGGTCGCAACTTTGAGTATTTTTCAGAGGACCCCTATCTTGCCGGAGAAATGGCCGCCACTTTTATCAACGGGGTGCAGAGCAAAGGTGTAGGGACCTCGCTCAAGCATTTCGCGGCCAACAACCAGGAATTCCAGCGTTTTTCGATCAGCGCCGAAGTGGATGATCGCACCCTGCGCGAGATTTACCTGGCCGGGTTCGAGCGCGCGGTCAAACAGGCGCAGCCCTGGTCGGTGATGTGCGCCTATAACAAGCTCAACGGCACGCTCTGTTCCCAACACCACTGGCTGCTGACCGATGTGCTCCATGATGAGTGGGGCTATAAGGGATTTGTCGTCTCCGATTGGGGCGCGGTAGATGACCGCGTGGCATCGCTGGCGGCGGGATTGGCGCTCGAAATGCCGGGACCGCAGCCGCGCCGCGTCCAGGCCGTGATCGACGCCGTACACGGTGGCACACTCGATGAAGCCCGGTTAGACGAGATGGTCCGCCAGCTTTTGGCGATTGTGCTGCGGGCACAGGAAACCCCCAAAGGTGGGACCAGGCTCAACGTGGACGGGCATCACGCACTGGCACGCCGGATTGCCGGTGAAACGATGGTGCTGCTCAAAAATGAGGGCGGGCTGCTGCCGCTGCGTGGCGTGAACAAGATCGCCGTTATCGGCGTTACCGCCAGGGAAGCCCATTACCAGGGCGGCGGCAGCGCGCATGTTACGCCGACGCGTGTGGATGTGCCGTTTGATGAACTGGCGGCGCTGGCCGGTGATGCCGAATTGATCTACGCGCCCGGTTACAAGATGGAAGAAGGCTTCGCGCAGGCGATGATCGATGAGGCGGTTGCAGTGGCGCGCGCCGCCGAAGTTGCCCTGCTGTATATCGGCCTGCCACCGTTCAAGGAGTCCGAGGGCTACGACCGGCCCGACATCGACCTGACCGACCAGCAGGTCGCGCTGATCAAGGCGGTCGCGGCGGTGCAGCCAAAGACGGTCGTGATCCTGAACAATGGGTCCGCCCTCGCCATGAGCGATTGGATCGACGGCGTGCCCGCCGTGCTGGAAGCGTGGATGATGGGACAGGCGGGCGGCGGTGCGATTGCCGACGTGCTGTTTGGCAAAGTGAATCCGGGTGGCAAGCTGGCGGAAACCTTCCCGCTCAAGCTGTCCGATACGCCGTCCCACATCAATTTCCCCGGCGAGGTGGGGCAGGTTTGCTACGGTGAAGGCATTTTCGTCGGCTACCGGTACTACGACGAAAAGGATATGCCGGTGCTGTTCCCGTTTGGCTACGGCCTGAGCTACACCAGTTTTGCCTATAACAACCTGACCGTCTCGGCGAAGACGTTCAAGGATGTGGATGGGCTGACCGTCTCGGTTGACGTGACCAATACCGGCAGCGTGGCTGGAAAGGAGATCGTGCAGGTCTACGTGCATGATCACGAGGCCAAACTGCGCCGCCCGCAGAAGGAACTAAAGGGATTTGTCAAGGTGGCGCTGGAACCCGGTGAAACCAAAACCGTGAGCGTGACACTGGACAACCGCGCATTTGCCTATTGGGACCCGCGCTATAACGATTGGGTCAACGAGTCGGGCCAGTTCGATATCCTGGTGGGCAGCTCATCGGCGGACATCCGGGAGACAGCCACCGTCACGCTGGAAAGTACCCAGCAGCTACCCCCGCTGATCAACCGCTACAGCACGTTGGGCGAATGGGTATCCGACCCGGCAGGAGCAGCGGCGCTGACCCCGATTATGCAGATGTTCCAGGCACACGCGCCGACCGGCAGCGACATGCACGGCATCGACTTTTTCAGTATGCTGCGTGATATGCCGTTGTTGAAGATTCTGGGCTGGTTTGCGGGCAATTTGCCAACGGACCCGGACACGATGGTCGATCAACTGGTGGCGCAGGTCCATAACGCCTAGTAC
>JAFGTJ010000403.1 GCA_016934195.1 Anaerolineae bacterium
GTTGCGGCTCCATTTCAATCCTTTTTCTTCTCAAAATGGATTTCAGTATACTCTCATTCCCGATGAGCGTGCCAAATGACCCACTAGCACAACTCCCGGCTTGAAAGGTTGTTCACGATCATCAGTGTAGCGACCATGTGGATCGTGAATGCTCAAACCTACGGGATGACCACAGTTACCATAGCTGTACTGAGCGACACCATGTCGCTTAAACACATCGTACACGGCCCGATGAGACTCCAGCAGCGTGGAACCGGGCTTCATTGTAGCTACTGCCGCATACAGCGCCTCCAAGACAATTGCGTACAGATCACGTTGGCGTGGTGAGAAACGTCCATTGGCCGGAAAAGTCCGCGTAATATCGGCAGAATAACCGTCTACACAGAGAACCGATTCAAACTTTTGCAATCGAAGGAAGATAGTGCATCATGGGAGAAAAAAACCTCAGCAAAGGTGAAATCCCATGAGCACTATCCCCACCAGTGTAACCGAAGAGCACTTCAACGAACATATCTTGCCCTCTCTGAGTACCGCGAAACGGGGGTTCGTATGCCAAATCCCGTTGTACAAGGTCTTCCACTACATCCTATACCGGCTGCACACCGGCTGCCAGTGGTCCGAGTTGCCGACGGCGCGCGACCCGACCGACGCAACAAGAAAGAAATCAGTTGGCAGGCGGTGTATTGTAGCCTCGACCGGCATTGATTTTTGAGGATTACGGGAATTACTCACACTTCCGTTGAGAGCCACCGGTAACACTGCTATCGCGCACAACCAGTTCTGGCACAATCCAGTTTGCCGTGGGAGTGGGCGGTTGCTCATCTTCCGGTGTGCTCAATATGCGGTCGAGTAACTGTACTGCTTGCGCGCCGACATCGGTCACATCATGGTGTATCGTGGTCAAGGATGGAATATAGTATGCCGCTTCGGGAATATCATCGAAACCAACCACTGCCAGGTCATCGGGCACGCGCTTGCCCAGTTGGTGAGCAGCTTTCAGAACCCCTAGCGCCATCTGATCGTTGCTGACAAACGCGGCTTCCAGATCGGGATTTTCCTCTGCGAGCCGTAAAAAGGCAGCAAAACCGCCGGCTGCCGTCCAATCACCGGTTTGCAGTAAGCGTTCATCGACCGCGGTTCCGGCAGCGACCAGCGTGTCCCGCCAACCACGCTCGCGCTCTTGCGCTTCCCACCAGTGATCCGGCCCACTCACACAACCAATACGTGTGTAGCCTTGGGCGAGCAAATGCCGGGTTGCCAGTTGCGCTCCGGCAAAATTATCTACCGCTACCACAAATAGATCGTCGCGGCAGTTCATGTGCAAGAAGACGATGGGCACTGCCAATTGGTGACTGTGGTGGTAGATCCATTCCCGATTACGCCCGACTTCTGGCACCGCCCAGATGATTCCATCGACTTGCTGGGCAAGCAGGTGGCGCAGCGCATCTTCACCCACGTTAGTTTCGGGGTCGTGCAATAAACTCGACATCAACCAATAGCCAAGTTCATTTGCTTGGCGTTCGATCCCGGCCATGGTTTGTGATGGGCCATAATACTCAATCCCGGTGCTGACCACGCCCAGAATTTTGCTGCGTCCCTGGATCAAACTGCGCGCCACCGCGTTCGGTGCATAGTCCAGTTCATCAATCACCTGCTGAACTCGGCGGCGCGTTTGTTTTGATACATCGGGGTGATTATTGACCACACGCGAAACCGTCGCAATCGATAGGCCAGTTTTTTGGGCGATCTCTTTGATGGTAACGCGCGTCATAACTCCTCCACTTCCGTATAACTAACCAGCCATAAAGTCTAGCACAGCCGCTAAACCCAGTTCTTGTAAGCGTTCAGGTATTGGCACGCCGTTTACATCCCACCCCATGATCCGATAGTATTCGTTTAGCATGGGATCAAGATCCACTGTTTCACCAGCACCCGGTCCTTCACCCTCCATCGGTTGTTTGAGGACGCGATCCGGCAGGGTATCCTGGGAGCGGACATGCCCTTCCCGCACATTATACAAGCGGGCCAGGGTCGAAACCCGTTCGCCTAAGCGCTGCAGATCAGACGCTTTAGGATACTCGAAACCGGTAGCAGCGGCAACGAGTTGCCATAATTCTTTGAGCGACATGCCGTAACCAGGGAATAGGCACAAACTGGCGCTATCCCAGGCCGCCGTATCCGCCTGCGTATCACGGAACAACTGCGGTTTGCCAACAATAGACAACGGATCAGCCGCCCCGCTAAAAAGTTCACCTAACGGTGCGCCGCGCAAATGGCACGCGCCGCGCTCCGAAATCGCATAGGCCAACGCCGTACCTTTCGCCGCGCTCGGATGGTAAGCAGGCATTTCGAGGCCCTTCACGTGCATCGCAAAGGGCTGCGCTGCCGGATATTGGGTGGCAATCGTGGCGACGCCTTGCGCCAGCCAGACGCCGCAGCCCTCGACCAGCGCCATTTTTTCAACTAACGCCAGCGCCGAGTTTGCATCCCCCCAATGAGGTTCGATCCCGTCCAATTCGTCGGCGGTGATGATGCCGCGCTGGAACATCTCCATGACGAAGCCAATCACGCCGCCAACGCTGATGGTATCCATTCCGTATTCGTCGCAGTACCAGTTGAGCTTGATGATCGTTTCCCGGTTACCAATCGCGCAGTTCGATCCCAACGCGAAGATGCTCTCGTATTCCGGCCCTTCGATCACCGTACCATCGTCTAGCGGCGCGGTCCACTTGCCGCAGCCAATCGGACAGCCGAAACAGGCATAGTCTTTTTTCCAGTTATGCTCGCGGAAGGCGGTGCCAGAGATTTCTTCCGCCTCAGCAAAGCGCCCGCGTTGGAAATTGCGGGTCGGGAGTGCGCCCATCACGTCGATGATTTCGAGGATGTTGGCGGTACCTTCTTTGTTGAGCATTGTGACTTTACTCGACATGCGCACCGCACGGAACGCGAGTTGCAGCGCCCGATCATAGGCTTCCCGGTCATAGACCTGGACTGTGCCGGTGCCATGTACGACGATAGCTTTAAGCTGCTTTGATCCCATCACTGCCCCAACACCGCCCCGCGCCAACGCGCGACTCTCGTTAAAAATCCCGGCAATGTTGCGCTGTTGTTCGCCGGGTGGACCGATCACCAGGGATTGCCACTCACTGCCAAATATGTTCTTAAGGCGCTCGGTAGCGGCTGTGATCGACGTTCCCCTCAAATCGTCCGCCGGATGCAGTTCGACCACATCATCATCAATGACCAGCATAACCGGACTATTCGCCGCGCCGGTGACGACCAGCGCATCGTAGCCAGCATACTTGAGCATCTGTCCCCAGTCGCCGCCGCAATAGGCATCAAAATACGTGCCGGTGGCGGGACTGCGCGTTGTGACGCCAAACCGTCCGGCGGTGGGGGCTGTCGTGCCGGTTAACGGCCCATTGTGGAAAATCAGGTGATTATCCGGCCCTAATGGATCGGTTCCGGCGGCTTGTTCCATCAGCAACAGCCATGCGCCCAAACCCTTGCCCCCCAGAATCAACGGCATGACATTTTCTGGTAAGGGGGTGGTCCAGATTTCGCCCGCCGTCAGGTCAACCCGCAGAATGCGATCACAGTAACCACGCTGTTTTAGATTCATGCTTTACACTCCTGCGGATCGAACGCTTTACGTTCGTCGATATAAATCGCTCCCGTTGGGCAGATGCGGGCGCATTCCGGTTCGCCCCCGCAGAGATCACACACTACCGGATACCATTTTAAAGTTTTAGCGGGGGCCTGTTCGCTAGCAGCAATCTGGATACCTTCGGCAGAATGAACAATCACTTGGGTCGGGCAAATGTCCACGCATTTGCCGCAGTTATCGCACCGCTCGGTCAGCAGTTCAATCGCGCCAGAGTCGGGATGCCAGCGCAGCGCCTGCGTCGGACACACATCGATACATTTCTGGCACAAGGTACAGAACATAACCCGGTGATCACCGGGTTTTTTACCCGTTTCAATACGTAATCGGGCCAAATGGTTGCCGAAATCACGGCTGTCATGGGTCGAAACGCAGCCGGTCACACATAGATTACAACCGGTACATTTGGACGGGTTGGCTTTGAGCCGCACATACTCCCACACTTCGCCGCGCAGGGCTTCATCAACCGACCAGTTTTGATGCGCGATTTTGGACAGTTGATTAACCATATGGGCGGGATCGGGGGACTTAGTCACATTGCGTCCCATCAGGCAACCACTGGATCCGGCATCCAACGCTTCCGCGAACAGTTCTAGCGCATCGCGTTCGTTATCCGAGCGCGCGCCGCCCAAGACCAGCACCGGGACATCCGAGATCGAGACCAGATGGCGGAACGACTCCACATCGCCGGTATAGGGGATTTTGAGCGCATCGGCCCCGATTTCAACCGCGATCCGCGCGCCAAGAGTCAGCACATCGACAATGTTGGCTCCCGTCACCTGACCACCATAAGCCAGGGGTTCGATGATGCAGGGCAAGCCAACCGCCCGGCATTCAGTCACGAACTGCGCACATTTTTCAACACCCTCAGCTTCGATCTGGTCGCTATAGCCCAAAAACAGATAGATCGTGATCGCGCTTGCGCCAAGACTGAGCGCCTGTTCAGCAGTAAGGATTTTTTCATTGAGCAGTAAGCGCTGCGGGACAGCATTGGCAACGTTGGACGTTCCCAAACGGGGCATATTCATCCAGTCAGCGCGCACAATCAGCACCGGACCGTCGCGGCCCCGGAATAACGGGGCCAGGTGCAACGCCTGCCCTGGACTGACCAGAATACCATCCGCCCCGCCGCGAATCACGGCTTCCGTAATCATGCGTAGATTGATTACATTGGCCGTGACATCGCTCATGTAGCCATGATCGGCAGCGACACAAACCGCGCGCCCATCCCCATGCCGGTTGAATAGACGATCCATGCGCATTTGTAGTCCGATGGTCATGGGGCGATCTCCTGTGCAGGGGTGGCGGCGGGGTGGTGAACCAACTGGTAGAATTCGGTCACCGTTGCCACCGGATCGGGTGCAGCGAAGACATGCTCGTCCAGCCACAGTCCGACTGCGCCGAGATCGAGCGCTTCGCGGATCACGGGATTAGCCGGATCAAGCCCGGTTAGTCTGATCCACACCGGCAGATTGCCCGTCATGATCTTGATCGTGCGGAATGATTCCGCGCCGGGCCAGGGTATGACGATACCGCTTGCGCCGCCTTCCAGCGCGTAAGATGTGCCTAGCTCAATGGCTTTGCCGGGCAGCACGACGCGCGGTCCTGTGATGCGGACATCCACGATCAAGGGTAAGCCTTTGCTGGCACCATCCAAGGCGAGAGTCACGGTTCGTTTTAAGCAGTTGGCTTCAATAGATTCGGTGTAGCCTAACAAAAAGTGGATCACGGCTGCGCTTGCGCCCAGGTCCAATGCTTCGGCAGCACCCAGTAACGGCATGGCGTAGATGGTTTCAGGTGGTAGTACGAAATCTTCACCGCGCAAGCTGTTGGTCCAATCCGCTCGAATCAACAGCGCCGCGTCTTGCCGGGTGCGCTGCGTCAGGTGACGCGCTTGCCCTGGTCCTGTCACCACACCAGCTACCAACGACAGCAGGGGGGCGATGGCCTCGCTAAAGTGCTCCAGACCTGGCTGTACTCCCAGCACCATACCCGCGCTGGTATCAACGATCAGGCTGCGCTGGTCAGCCTGATTCACAAATTCCCTCAAACGGTATGTGTTCAAATTGCCCTCCATCATCTAAGTTGTAGCCGACGATTAGCTGTCGCCAGTTCTTGCAGATAGTCACGCATCAACGGCCACAACGGTTTGTAGAGTTCGTAGCGTTCGGTGTAACGGCGATGCTGTGCATCATCTGGTTCAAATCGCTGGGTGATATTCACCATCACGTCTACAGCCTGGGGATAGGATGAAAACACACCACTCCCCACCCCGGCCATGATCGCTGCACCCAACGCGCCCGCCTCGGTGATGGCAGGGCGGCTAAACGGTTGGCCCATGATGTCGGCGCAGGTCTGAATCCATGTATCCGACTTGCTACCGCCGCCTACCGTGCGGTAATCGGAGATCGTGATTCTGGTAGCGGGTAGTGTATCCACGCATTCTTTCAGGTAGAAAGCGGTTCCCTCAATGATGCTTTTGAGAATCTCGCCGCGCGGTGTGGATAACTGGAGGCCCACCATAACTGCCGTTGGGTTGGTGAGGAAGTCCGGGGTGCCGGTAGCCGCAAAATGAGGAAGGACCAGCACACGACTGGGATCATCGGGGATTTCGGCAAACAGCTCAGCATAAATATCCCGCTTTTGCGCGACAGCCTGTTGGTGATCGAGGTGCGCGAAGGTATCGCGGAACCACTTCACGATGGACCCGCCGTGATTGTAGATGAAGCTCACGTATTGGTTGGGTACGGCGTGATGCTCAGTGTTTAGACCGCGTTCGATCATGGTGTTAGAGTTGGCGCGCTGCGTGAATACCGGGGTTATGCAAATATAGGTCCCCATGCCATAGACCGCGCTGCCCGGTTCAATCACGCCGCAGCCCACCGCATTCGCGCATTGATCGTGCGCCCCCGATACGATGATTGTTTGAGGGGAAAGACCGAGTTCAGCGGCGGCTGACCGGGAAACCGTGCCAATTGGGTGCCCGGAAGGGACCGTGCGCGGGAGTTTGGCGCGATCCAGCCCGGTTTGATGCACGAGGTTTTCAGACCATGTGCAGTGATCGAGATCAAACAGCAAGGTCCGGTTTGCCAGCGAATAATCGACAGCGGGATCGGCCCCTAGCATGAACGCAATAAATCCGCTCCAATGAAGAATATACGCCGCTTGATCGTACAGGGCTGGCTGGTACTCCTTAATCCACTTCAGCTTGGTCAGCGTGTAATGGTTTCCCAATGTGTTGCCGTTAATCTGGTACAAATACTCATTGTCCAGCACACTACTGAGTTCACCGAGATATTCTTCGCCTCGTATATCGAAATTAAGCAGCGATGGCCCTAGAATTTTGCGGTCTGCTGTGACCAATACTGCCGCCTCTCCCATCGAAGATACGGCAATGCCGCGAATCGACTCGGCGGGAACCTGCGCCGCCACTTCGCGGATCGCCTCTTTGATCAGTTCCCAGACGGCACATGTGTCCAATTCAGCCCAACCGGGTTGGGGGCGCTGCACATCATATTCGCGGTAGACGCTGTACAACATCGCGCCTTCGGATGAAAACAAGGCTACTTTGCAGCCGGTTGTGCCGGCATCAATGCCCAGTAATGTTTCTGTCATGATGGCTTTGCTTTCATGACCTGCGCCCGTATGCCCGTATTGCCCAGGTAGTCCCGGATCAGTTCAGTGGTGCGCCGGTAAACAGCCTCTTGCGCGCGGGCGATTTCCCCGGTATCACGCAGCGTTTTTTCATACGCCTGCCGGATTTCCGAGGCGATGTTGATTTTGGCAATCCCCTTTTTGATCGCCGCCAGTACGTCTGTTTGTTGGACGCCTGAACCGCCGTGTAAGACCAGGGGGATACCGGTCACGGTGCGCAACTTGTCCAGATGATCCAGATTCAACCGTGCTTCGACCTTTTTCTGATCCTTGAGCGCACCTGAAATTGCCCCATGCACGCTGCCGATAGCGACAGAGAGCCAGTCGCATCCCGTCGCTTGCACAAACTGTTCGGCTTCATCGATTCGCGTGAATCCCTTGCCGGATGCAAACAGTTCCTCATAGGGCGGCAGTGGTCCCGCTTCGTGCCCCAGGACCGCGCCTAATTCCGCTTCACACGGAATCCCGGCAGCATGGGCCAGTTCTGTGACCTCGCGCGTCGCCGCGATGTTGTCGGCCAGCGACAGCCTCGATCCGTCGATCATGATGGAATGGAAACCCAGGTCAATCGCTGTTTTAATATCCGTCAGATAGTCCACGTGCTGATTATCTTCATCGATCACGGGAACATGATCCAGGTGCAGCCGGATATGGTCTGGCTGCTGCCATTTCTGGAATTCAGCCATGACTGCCGCTGGTCCGCCCGCCTCAAACTTAAGCCATTCCAGGCGGGCGGTTTCGATCAACGCGAAGGAATCCTGGTCGACGGTAGCGCGGATCACGGGTTCGACCATCGGCAAATAGGGCACATTGAACGCCGGGATCGCGATGCCCGCGTGATACGCATTTAATGCAATATCGCGTACTGTAATCACCGCCGAGTATCCTTTTCCCATTGGGGCAGGGCTACATCATGATCAAGATAGTAGTGCAGCGCTTCCTTGAGCGGATCGACATGGCTTCCCGGTGCGAGATTAACATGGTGGCGGTGTCCGTTACGCATGACATGGAGCAAGACAGCTTGCAGGTTTTCGACATAGGCGACACCCGCACAGCCGAAGAACTCAGGCGGGATCGCATCATCGGTGAATGATCCATTACCCAGATACCACCGCACATGTCCCTCTTCAGTCATCACGTTGCCAAACGTGAAATCAAACGCGGCGATGCGGCCCACATTGCAGCCAAAGCTGTACCCCTCGCCGACCGCATTGATCAGAATATCGTGGTCGGTGATGCGTCCGGGCTGTGCCATCAATGAATTCGGCACAGGGCCGCAGTGGAACAGAATGCATTTGTCATCGGTATCTTCGAAATTGTTGTTCCAGTCGAGACACGTCGCCGCTTGCCCGGAGGCCAGATTCAGCGCTTGCAGGGCGATTGCGCTACCGAGGTCCACTTCGCAAGCGGCCCCAATGCCTTGATCATTCAAATTCCCCAGGATCACACAGGGCGAGATACCGAGTTGTTTCTGCAATTCCAGCCAGCACCGGATCGCGATCGCGTCCATCTGGTATTCGTCAATAATTTCGTCGAGTACAACGCCGAGTTTGGCGAGATTTTCAAAGGCAGCATCCGGCACCCCGTTCCAACTCGCAATGCTGCGCAATTGGTGGGTTTTTTCCTGATAAGCGCGGCTGCCGTTCATACCTTTGACGCGCCCGATCACATCGGACATATCCAGCGTTTCCACCGTAATACCGTGCCTTTGCAGCGCGAGTTCATCAATGCGCACAGTCTTAAATGGGGTGGTACGTGCGCCAATCGCGCCAACCACCATGTTGCGCAGGCCCTTCACCACGCGGCAGACGCGGTCAAAATAATCAATGTTGGCTTTGAATGCGTCGCTGGCGGGTTTGACTACGTGTGGTTTGAGCGTGGTGAATTTCACGCCGTACTGCCGAAAGACATCGGTTATGGATAATTTGCCGCAGAACGCATCGCGCCGCAGGGCAGAGGCCATTTTATCCATATCATCGGGATACGCCTGGATCAGAATCGGTACATCCGCGTCTTTGAGCGCGGCGACTGCGCCGGTTTCATCACCAAAATTGGGCAGGCAGAGAATGATGCCATCGTATTGACCACGATGTTGCTGCAAGAAGTTAGCGTAAACTTCACCCTCCCGCGCAGTTTCGACCGCTCCATACCGCGTAGCGGTTTCGCCCAGGATCAAGGTGTGATGGCCCATTTCCGCCAGTACGCGGGGTAGTTCTTCTCGAGCTTCGGCGATCAATGCGGCAGGAAAAAATCCACGATTTCCAAAAAAGAGCGCGAATGTCGATTTTTCGTTTTTCATGAAAAGTACCTCAAATTTAGCATTAGCTCAGGCTTTTGTAAACGTTTCCGGGAACGTTTACAATTACTGTGCCATAGAATTGCTGGCTTGTCAAACCTGTCTCGATATTCGGGATGTTGCGGCGCGCGCCGGAGTCTCCTATCAGACTGTTTCGCGGGTTCTCAATGACCGCCCAGACGTTGCCGAAGAAACGCGACAACATGTCAAGCAAGTGATTACTGAATTAGAATACCGACCTAACCGGGCCGCCAAAAGTCTAGCGGGACGTGAATCGCGTGTTTTAGGGGCGATTGTCCAGGGATTTAATTACTTCGGCCCGGCTCAATTGGTCGCCGAAGCCGAACACGCCGCCTCAGAAGCCGGTTACGATTTACTCGTTGACAGCGTATGTGATGGCTCGGTGGACCAACTCGGCGCGGCTATTGATCAAATGGATGGCTGGTCCGTCGATGGCATATTGATTAATGTGGTGGTGCCCCACACCCTGCTAAGTCGGATCTCACATATTCCCATCGTCCAAACTGAAATTCGAGCCAGTGATGATAATGTCACGGCGGTATATGTTGATCAGGCCCATGCTATTCGGCAAGCCGTCGAGCATCTGATCGATATTGGGCATACGGTTATTGGTGAAATTTCCGGGCCTTTAAATTGGTTTGGAGCCAGAGTCCGTCATCATACCTGGCAGACAACGCTTGAACAGCATGGTTTTCGGCTTGGCCCCCACAGTGAAAGTAATTGGACCGTCGATGGGGGGTATCAAGCGGCGATGCAATTGTTAGCAACTGGTAAACCCTTTACGGCGCTGGTCATCGGTAATGACGAAATGGCAATCGGGGCGATCCACGCGCTGCAAGATCAGGGGTTTAATGTGCCGGGTGATGTCTCGGTGGTGGGCATGGACGATATACCCCTGGCGGCTCATATGCGCCCCCCGCTAACCACCGTCCGGCAAGATTTTAGATTTTTTGGCTCTGAAGCGATCCGTTACTTACTCGAACTGATCAAGGCTCCTGATTCTGAACCAGAACAACGCGCCGTGTTACCCGAATTAATTATACGGGAAAGCACCGCCCCTCCCCCCTAGCCAATGGTAGCAGTCATCAAATAATCCTTTTTCGTAAGTTTCCTGACCGTTTCACAGTGGGCTTAAATCGCAAAAGGTGATCCCCGGATAAAGTGTGGAGAATTCGAAAAAGGCTTGAAAAGGATCTAAACCTTGACGAATAAACGTCTGTGACGAGAATGGTCCAGGCGTTTCGGCCCAGAGTCAAGGAATGGGGATATGGTACGCGTGATTGCTGACACATTGTGGTGGTTGGCGGAGGGGGTGGACATCTCGGTGCTCGTGCGCAAAAAGGGCCATCATGAAGAGGCCCTGGCGCAGTGGCTGAACCGGGCAAGTGAACATACGGCGCGCTGGCACACCGCGAGATTTCGGAACTTGACCTTCGATCTGATCCAGATGGACGAATTGTACGCGAAGGTGAAAGCGGCTGAGAAAGCCCGCTGGCTCTGGTTGTCCATTGATCCGGTCAGTAAAACCCTCCCGGCCTTACATCTGGGCGGGCGTCAGGCGGTGAATGCCTACTACCTGGTGCATAACTTGAAGCGGCGACTCCATCCGAACTGCGTCCCAGCGTTTACCACCGATGGGTTGTGGACTTACTTCCATGCGATTACCGCTCACTTTGGGTGGTGGTTTCGTCCACCCTGGGCCAGGAAAGACCATTGGTATGTCCACGATGAATTGCGGTATGGTCAGTTGGTCAAACGCCGTGAGCGGCGTCAAGTCACCTATACCACCCACTGGTACTATTTCGTGCGATGCAACTGCTCGGTCAAAGCCAGAATCGCGAGCGCCTGACCATACAACCGGGGTGCAATAGAAATCTTATTGTATTCGTCGTAGGCGATAAAACCCGATGTGCCACTCGATACCAGATCGACAATTCCATTTGGTTTGATATGCTCCATGATCACTTGTACCGCTTTTTCACCAACAGCGACGAAGCTCTCATCAAGCACCCCTAACCGAGCGCCTTTTAGCGCCGCATAACCCAACGCGGCGGTTGCCGACATTTCCAGATAGGTGTCAACATCGTCCAGGATGGTGTGAAACATGCCATTGGGAGCTTGCAGTGTTTTGATAGCCCCCATCTGTTGGCGAAACGAGTCGATAATCGGCTGGTGAGCGGGATCGTCTGTGCCCACCGCCGCGAGCGCATCGACGGTGCTGGCAGCCATCCACCCATTGCCGCGCCCCCAAAACGCGCCCGCCATGTGACTATCCGTGTTCGCGTCGTAGAAATGGCGATATAGGCCGGTCTCGGCATCCTGCAAACAGGCTTGATGGGCGGCAAACTGCCGAATCAGTTCTTGACGACTGTCTTCGCGGCCCAACAAACGGTGCGAATCAGCCAGCACAATCCCCGCCATAAACAACGTATCGATCCAGACTTGTTCGGTCAGATGAACGTTCGTTTCGGTCCACGAATGTTCAAAGCACCCATTCTGACATTTGGCCGCGCTGCGCAGCAGCCAGCGCAGGTAGTAGTGCAGTTCTGTCTGGTAGCGATCTGCGCGGCAATGTTCAAACAATTTCAGGACGATCTCAAAGAGCATCGAGCCATTGATCGAGTAACTGACCACATCCACATCCAACAGCCGGTTGACATAATACTGGCTGTAGTCGAGATACTGCTGCTCGCCGGTAAACTCAAACACGCGGATAAGCCCGTACAATCCCACGCCGGGTTGCCAATCCCAACGATTGATTTCAGGCATAAAATTTTCGTATTCATCGTGCATGAGGGTGATCGTCGCATCTGCAATACGTTTGATAGCCTGAAACAAAGATTCTTTCATGATTTTATGAGCCTTTCGCAGTTAAAAATCTGGGTTGCGTTCCATGATCCACGCAAGGCGGGGTGTTCACGCCCAACCAGATGATTGGTAATTCTGCGTAGCAAACAATAATGTGGTATAGGTATAATTTTCAGTGTAAGCTCTATGGCAGAATTCAAATCGACAAAATATGTGACTGATCACGCACAGCATATACTAAAAATGTTTGTGGTGTCAAGCCTATTCTCGCGTGTTGCTGCCTGAAAAACCCTGTGCTCCCGTTTGGATTCTGCCTAAGAATGTGCTCAAATCAAAATCATATTATAAAATGTGTGACCGAACACATCTCATGTCTGGATAAGGAAAATGTCAAAATCACATGGCAAACGCCCCACTATCCGCGACGTCGCCGACGAAGCGGGGGTATCATACCAAACCGTTTCGCGCGTATTGAATGATCACCCGCGCGTGGCTCCCAACACGCGCGCGCAAGTGCTGCGCGCCATGAAAAAATTGGGCTACCAACGTAATCTTGCGGCGCAAATGCTAACCACCCATCGCTCGCGGACGATCCAGTTGATCACCGTGGATGGGGAATTTCCCTTTGAACTTTTGTTATTCAATTCCACCCAGTGGGGCGATTATTCGGCTGTTTATTCGGACTGTATCCGCGCAACACTGGCCGAAACGTTGGATAAAGCGGCGGCGCGACTGGTCGAAGGTATTTTCCTCTACGCGCCGAAACTTCGCATCGCCGATGAAGAACTACTGGCGATGTGTCATGGCATTCCCCTGGTCCGGCGTGATTTTGCCCTCGAGTCAAAACAGATTACCTGGGTGGGGTTTGATCAGATTCGCGCCACCCAGATGGCCGTTCAACATCTTATTGATCTGGGGCACCAGGATATTGCCGTCGTAACCGGCACACTCCAGGCGCTCAACGCTACATGGCGGTATGAAAGCTGGAAAAAAACCCTGTTCGAGAATGGTCTGCAACCCGGACCCAACGCGCATGGTGATTACACTACCCCGAAAAGCGCTGTGCGTACTGGCTATGAAGGAATGTGCCAGATTCTTGAAAGCGACAGACCTTTCACGGCAGTGCTCATTGCCAATGATTACATGACCATCGGCGCTGCCTATGCCCTCCGCGAACGTGGCTTGCGGATTCCAGATGATGTATCGGTGGTCAGCTATGATAATTCGCCCCACGCGGGGTATCTTGATCCACCGTTGACGACGATAGAATTCGATTTTGATTTGCAAAACCGATTGGCCTTTCAGTTTCTTTTTGAACTGATCGAAAATCCTGATACCGAACCGCACCAGCATGTGCTGCTGCCGGATTTTGTGGTGCGCGAGAGTACGCGCCCGCTTAAATAAATTTTGTGTGTCCAGTCACATATATGGCAGCGCTATACCGCGTGCTAAAATTGAGCCTGTTCTCCCGTTGCGTGGAAAATACGTTGCGAAGCTTGACTTACGTCAATATTTTGCTATATGATAGTGTGTGACTGATCACACATTAACAATGATTTTTATTCAAATTTGGTAGGGTAGCTCTATCAAGGAGGCAGCTATCGATCCAATCCAGTCAACAACTATTCCATTCCCAAACCTACTTTTTAGATTTGAAAGGACTGTAATACCATGAAGTCAAAAAGAGCACTGTTGATCACCTTGCTGATTTTGGTCGCAATGGTTTTGCCCAGCGCGGCGGTCTTCAGCCAGGATGAGACGGTCGAACTCCGTATGGCCTGGTGGGGTTCCCAAACCCGGCATGACAAAACTATTGCCGTCATTGAACTCTACGAAACGCTGAATCCCAACGTGGATATTGTGTACGAACCGTCCGGTTGGGATGATCACTGGACCAAATTGGCGACGCAAGCTGCCGGTGGCGATCTGCCGGACATTATTCAGCACGACTACCAGCGCATCCGGGAATGGGTTGCCAATGACCTGCTGCTGCCACTCGATGAATTCATCGAGAGTGGCGTGATCGACACGACCAATATCGCCGATGCATCCCTGGCCGGTGGCATAGTGGATGGCAAATTGTACGGCTTCAACCTGGGCAACAATTCGGAAACATTCGTGATCGACGTGGATGCGCTCGAAGCGGCTGGTGTCGAACTGCCGCCGGTAGATTGGACCTGGGCTGACTTCGAAGAGATGGCGCTCAAGCTCGCGGCTTCGGGCGTTTACGCGGCGGGTGGGAACCTGCACTTTTCAGAGCACTGGAAGGGCCTGTATATTAGCTGCTGCGATTCGTATGCTTACAACGCCGAAGGCAACGGCCTGGGGTATACCGAAGAAGAAGATCAATACTTTGTGGATTACCTTAACATGCTGCTCCGCTTGCAGGATGCGGGCGCGATCCCGACGCTTGAGGAAACAACCGCGAACGCGAATACCAGCGTTGAAGACAGCTATATCGTGACCGGCCAAGCCGCTATAGAGTATGGCTGGAGCAACATGATCGTCGCCATCTGGACCGCCGCCGGTGAAGATCGCAATTTCATTGAGTGGACCGTGCCGCGCGTCGTCGATGGCCTCCCGCGCAACTACATCAAGCCTTCCATGTTCTTCGCAATCTCCAAAGATTCGGACAAAGCGGAAGAAGCGGCCAAATTCATCGACTTCTTTACCAACTCGATTGAAGCCAACGAAATCCTGTTTGCCGAACGCGGCGTGCCGGTTTCGTCGGCAGTGCGCGAAGCCCTGTCGTCCCAGCTTGGCCCGGCGCAGCAAGAAATGTTCGACTTCCTGGGTGTGGTCGAAGGCTACAACAGCCCCATTCGCCCGCCCGATCCCGCCGCTCATGCGGACATTAACAGCAACGTGTATCTGCCGCAGGTCGTTGAACCGATTCTGTACGGTATGATGTCCCCCGAAGAAGGTGTCAAGATTCTGCGCGACGAGGCCGAACTGCTTCTGTCTCAGTAAACATGTTCAGGACACTGCAAAATCTATAATATGCCAGGGGGTGCAGCAATGCGCCCCCAATCCAGTTACTTATACAAACTTTCGGGGAATACGCATTATGGGCGATGCCATTATCAAGTTTCCAACGCGCCAACCAAAAAAATCCCGTTTTGGTCGTAATAATATAGTCGGATACCTGTTTATCTCACCCTGGTTGATTGCGTTTATTTTGTTTGGCCTGATTCCAATGGTGGTTTCTTTTGGGCTGGCGTTTACCAACTACCACATCTTGCGGGGTTGGGATTTTATCGGCCTGGATAACTTTCACCGCATGTTTTACGAAGATCGCCGTTATTGGAACTCCGTGCGCGCTACGGTGAAATATGTGATCATCGCGGTGCCGCTGCGGTTAGTCTTCGCGCTGGCAGTAGCCATGCTTCTCAACACCAAACGCCGGGGAGTCGCCTTTTATCGCGCGGCATTTTACGCGCCGTCCGTAGTGGGTGGCAGTATCGCGGTGGCCGTTATGTGGCGTGAGATATTCGCGCGCGAAGGGTTGGTAAACTATCTTATCGGCCAGTTTGGTCAGGAAAGTATCTGGTGGCTCGGCCATCCCGATTACGCGATCTGGACCTTAATTCTGCTGGCAGCATGGCAGTTTGGCTCGCCGATGCTGATTTTCCTGGCTGGTTTGAAGCAAATCCCCGGACAACTCTACGAATCGGCGTCGATTGACGGCGCGAACGGTATCCAAAAGTTTTTCAGGATCACGTTCCCCTTATTAACGCCCGTCGTATTTTTCAACCTGGTTATGCAGCTCATTGCCGGTTTTATGACATTTACACAAGCCTTTATCATCACCAATGGGTCCGGCAGGCCGCTTGATACCACCCTGTTTTACGCGCTGTACCTCTACAAACGCGGCTTTGAAACCTACGAAATGGGGTATGCATCCGCCATGGCCTGGGTAATGCTGGTGGTAGTCGCGCTTCTGACGGCGATTGTTTTTGCAACATCAGCGCGCTGGGTCTATTACGAATCGCAGGAGGGGAAGTAACCGATGATGAACACTGAGAATCATTCTGCCCAAACAATCCCCTATCGCGAAAGCTCTCAACCCAGGGTGCCCTGGCTCCAACGTAAATGGATGCGGACCATTCTCTATCACGGGTTTGTCGCACTGACCGCCATCGCCATGATCTACCCGATCTTATGGCTGTTTGGTAGTTCGCTCAAAGGGTCGGATGAAATCTGGACCAATCAGGCCGCCTTGATCCCCGATGACATCAAATTTGACAATTATTCAAACGGTTGGAAGGGGTTCGGCAGTATTACGTTCACAACCTTCTACAAAAACTCGTTCATTTACGCGGGAGTAGGAACCCTGTTGACAGTGAGCGCGTCGGCGGTGGTAGCCTATGGATTTGCGCGCGTCAAATTCACCGGCAGACAGTTCTGGTTTGGTGTGATGCTCCTGACCCTGATGCTGCCCATCCAGGTGCAGATCATTCCCCAATATATCATGTTCAATAAGTTGGATTGGATCAATACATTTTATCCCCTGCTGCTGCCGCGTTTAGGGGGACAGGCATTTTTCATTTTTATGATCGTCCAGTTTATACGGGGTATCCCCAACGAATTGGATGAAGCGGCCCTGATCGACGGGTGCGGTAAAATCGGCATTTTCTTCAGGATCATTTTGCCGCAGCTTAAACCCGCCATTATCACGGCGGCGATCTTTTCCTTTTATTGGACGTGGGAAGACTTTCTAACGCCATTGCTGTATTTGAACTCACCCGATCTGTATACCGTTTCGTTGGCGCTGCGCACCTATTCTGATCCATCCGGGCAGACGGATTGGGGTGCTATCTTTGCGATGTCGAGCCTGTCGCTGGTTCCCGTATTCGTCATTTTTGTTGTCTTCCAGCGTTACCTGGTAGAAGGCATCGCCACCACCGGGCTAAAAGGGTAATCGTAATCGCCAGGAGATTTTGGAGTATTCAGGAGCGCATTGATTGCGCTCTCTTTTTCTGGTTGGGCCGTAATTATGCAAATGCCAAATCTGATACCCGAACCCGGTTCGTTTTTTGACCGGATCATAACCGTTGTTTTGGCAAATATATTGTGGTTTGTGTGTGCCGTGCCGGTTATCACGCTGCCCGCCGCTACTGCCGGGTTATTCGCTGTGCTCAGCGCTCTGGTGCGCGGCCATGACGTCGAAATTTTTGCGACGTTTTTTGGGACCATGCGCCGCCAATGGTTCAAGAGCACCGTGATTATGGCAGCCGATGTTGTGATTGGGGTTGTGATCGCCATCAACTTTCATATCGTAAACATGATGAATCCCCCCGAACTCATATTTTGGTTTTTCCGCAGCATTTATATTTTCCTGATTATCGCTGCTCTGATGGCAAATCTCTATCTATGGCCGATCCTGGTGTTGTTCGATTTTGACTTGCGCCACCTCATTATGATGTCGATCCGGTTGGCCTTCACGCATCCTATGTGGTCATTGTTAACGCTCAGTTTGGCGTTACTATCGTTAGCTCTGACGGTATTTGTGCCTCCGGCATTGAGCGTCCTGATCATTTTTTCCACAACGGTATGGATCATCAATTGGGGCGCGTGGCAGATTATCAAGCGGTATACCACCCCGCAAGACCTCGCAGATAGGGCAAGATATATTCGTTGAATTGCAAAAGTTTGAATCAGTGCTTATCGAGACCAGAAACACAAGTGACCGGGGATACCAATGGGAGCAATACAAACGAAAGGACCAGGCTGTTGCCTGATCCCTGGCGTACAATCTCTATATTGTGTCGCTGACAGCGTTCACCGCCATTAGCCAGACGTGATGACCTGTCGGGGCGAACGAACGGGAGGCTGAACGGGTTCGTCAACAACGGGACGGCGGTTCAGCTTGATCGCTTTGAAGACGCCCGCGATGGACCGGCCATTATTGCGGTGGGCATGGGCGGTGAGTTCAACCGTTTCGACCTCATCGCAAATTTGTTCGCCCCGGCGATTCCGGGGGGCAAATACCTCAACCGCCTTTTCGTAGTCCGTCAGTGAACTCAGGATGGCCTGAGCGCGAATTTCTTCATTCTTGGGATTTGTTGGTGAAAACATGTTACCCACCTTTCTGTATTCAATAAACACAGTATATCAGGCGGCAAACAGGTGATCACCTGCCAAAAGATAGGGTTGGGGGTTGGTTTTTGCCGACCCATCCCTCATGTCAACAGACCCAACTCCCGCGCCCGCACCAGGGCTTGCGTGCGGCTGCCAACACCGATCTTGCTATAAATCTGGCTCAGGTACCATTTGACCGTCCCGACCGACAGAATCAACTCATCGGCAATCGCCCGGTTGGTTTTACCCTCCCCGACCAGCCCCAGCACCTCGACTTCTCGTTCCGTCAGCAGGTCGGCGCGGGCAGTGCTGGGGGAAGGCGGTTCAAGGTTCTGAATAAATTCATCCAGTTGATTTTCCGACTCCATGATCGCCGCTACCGGGTCGGCAACGTGGACACTCTGCGCGGCAACGGACTCAAACAGCGCGGCGGGAATCTGGCTTTCGACATCCATATAGGAGGGCCAGCGTCCCTGGAGTTCGCAGTAACGGTGCGCCGCCGCGAGAAATCGGAGCGCCATGGTCTCTTCGCCCAACCCGGCCAATGCACGCCCGATCCCCAACGCTACAGTGGCGAGGTAATGCGCCAACTGCGAATCGGCGGCAATCCTGAGCATCTCGCGGAACTGCCGGAGCGCGTCCCGGTAAGCGTGTCTCGCCAGATTCACCTCCCCCAAAACTTCATACGCGGAGGCGACGCCCCACCGGATACCGATCTCCTGGCAGGCTGTGAGGCTGTGTTCGCCTATCGCGCGCGCTGCATCAATGTCACCATCATTGAGCGCGAAATAGGCGCGGCTGATCGACGTAACAGCAGCCCCCCACTCGCTGTTGAGTTGGCGGAAAATCGTATCGGCCTGTGCGACGTAGTCCCGGTTGCTACACAGCAGGCTTAACCAGTTGAGCGTATACGCTTTTTCCCAGGGTTCATCGATGGTTTCATGGATGGACAACGCCTCATGCATGTAGAACAAACTTTCCTGGAAAGAGGACTGGAAAGCCGCCAGCGAGCCGCGCCGCACCATACCAAACGCAATTTCGGCGGGATTCTCAAACTGGTGAGCAATCGCCAGCCCTTCGTCAAACAGGACCTCGGCCTGGGCAAACCGGTTCATACTGCTGGCTAAAACGCCCTGCCGTGTGACCAGCTTGCCATATAATTCCCGCCGATCACTATCTTCGCGCAGCGCATCTACCGCCAGGTCCAATAGTTTCTCGCCTTCGCGGTACCAACTGCGCGTATCATAAAAGAACCATAGGCTTTCCAACCCGCGCTCAATTTCAGTCGACAGTCCCAGGATCGCCGCCCATCCCCAGGCCACGCGAATATTCTTGATTTCATGCTCAATCGTTCGCATCGCCTGCTGCGGGTGTGCGCCAAACAGGTCGGCGTGTATCTGCTGCAACAACCCCATGTAATAGCTCACATGGCGCGTCCGCGCCGCCACGCTGTTATCCATCTCAACATTAAGCTGGCGCTCGGCATACTGGCGCACAAGCTCGTGAATATCATAACGTCCAGCATCAGCCCGCCGTACCAGGGACTTGTCGATCAACAGCGACAGGTCAGCCAGGGATGCTCCGGCGACCGCCGCCGCCGCTTGCCGGGTGAAACTGTCACGAAACACCGCGAGATTCATGAAAATCTGCTGCTCGCCGGGTGAAAGCAGGTTCCAGGAATAATCCAGCACGGCCCGCATACTGGTATGACGCGGTTCGACCCCGTGCATACGCGATTCCAAAAAGCCGAGATTGCGCTGAATTTCGGCGGCAATTTCGTCACAGGACAACGTGTTGACCCAGCCCGCTGCAAATTCGAGCGCCAGCGGCATACCCTCCACCAACGCGCAAATCTTCACAACCCCGGCCAGTTCGTCCTCCAGCGAAAAATCGGCCCGAACGCGCCGGGCGCTTTGCTCAAAGAGGGCCAGTGCGCAATACGCCGATACATCCGGCTGATCGTCCAGGCTGGCCGGATACATCAGACCGCTGAGTGGCAGCACCCATTCTCCAGGCACGTTGAGTGTCTCGCGTGATGTCGCCAGCACCTTAACCCCCGGCGCACCGGCCAGCAGCGTGCTGATGATGCCTACCCCCGCCATCAAGTGTTCAAAATTATCCATCACCAGCAGCAAATTGAGGGGTTGCAGATAATCAACCAGTTGTTCCTCAAGATCGCAGCAGTGATTGAGTTCATATTCCAGGGCTTCGGCAATCGCAGGCACCATGAAATCAGGTGCGCTGAGTGCCTGGAGCGACACAAAATACACCCCGTCGTCAAATAGGGATACCACATGCCGGATGGTTTCCTGGGCTAACCGCGTTTTGCCGATCCCACCGGGACCGATCAGGCTCACCAACCGGCAGCCCGGATCGGACAGCAGGCGGGTAATCTCGGCCAAATGGGTCCCACGACCGACAAAGGGGGTGGTCGAGGCTGGAAGGTGAAGCTCTGTCAGGGTCACCAAATTTTTTCCTCTGGCTTGATGCACATAATGATCATAATACACGCGCGTTCGGGGCAGCAAGGTAAGCCGGTCCACGAAAATAATCACCCCGTATGGCGTGTTTTTGCGCCCCTTCCCTCAAGAAAGGGATTGTGGAGGATGGGATAATATATTTTATGGCGAAGTCTTAACCTTCGCCATAATTCAGCATCAAGGGGTGCGTTCGGATTTGGGGGCAGAAATTTTTTTCACCACAGAGACATAGAGAGCACAGAGAAGAAAAAATCTTTTTTCTCCTGCTTTTTCTCTTCAAAAGAGAAACTCTGTGTCCTCCGTGTCTCTGTGGTGCA